>UQOC01000004.1 GCA_900542565.1 uncultured Eubacteriales bacterium
AATCCGCTTCAATCTGTTTTTCTTTCTCACGCAGGGAAGGCTCCCGCTTCTTCCCCATCTGCCTTTTCCAACTGCAACAATTTTATCTTTTTATCTATTCCCCCGGCGTAACCCGTTAGGCTGCCGTTTGTGCCTACGACACGATGACAGGGAACAATGATTGAAATTTCATTGTGGCCCACCGCGCCGCCTACGGCCTGCGCTGACATACGGGACAATCCTTTCTTCACGGCGATCTGCTTTGCAATTTCGCCGTATGTCATAGTCTGGCCGTATGGAATAGTATAGAGGATTTCCCATACCTCAGTCTGAAAGTCTGTGCCTGTGAAATGAAGCGGTACAGTAAAGTCCGGCTCTTTCCCCGAAAAGTAAATATCAAACCACTGTTTTACTTTTTCAAAAAGGGGAACTTCTTTTTCCTCATGCTCTTTGTCCAGATAAAGCGCAAAATATTTTTGCCCCTCGAACCATAATCCGGTTAAGCCAATATCATCTGCGGCTAAAAGAATATCGCCAATGGGGTAACAATAATGACTGGTGTACTGCATTATCAACCCTTCAATTCAAAATACTGATTAGAGTCCTGTGGAGCCTGTGTGCGTTCTGTGTTCGTGTAGGAACGGATTTCGGAGCAGACCGTAATTTTATAACTCTCAAACAGTTTTTCTCGTCCCTCTTTCTGGCTCATGCGGTGCTGCATGGCGTTTCTCCAACGCTCTACGGCGGCCTCGTCCGTCCATATATTCATGGACAGCAGTTTACCGTCCTCATTCAGACTGGAAAACCGCTCTGCCCGGATAAAACCCTCAAATCCGGCAAGCAAAGGTTTCAACATAGCCGCAAGGTCGAGGTATTTCTTCATTCCGGCCTTTGTGGGCTTCACTTCAAACAAAACAACAATATTTGCCATTTCTTACTTCCTCCTATTTTCAAATCATTTCCGGCTTGCACCGTTTACAAGGGCGGTAGCCGTTTATCAATGCTTCTTCCAAAGTATCAAAAAACACAATATTTTTCTCTAATGGTGTGCACGATGAACAGGACGGGCAGCAAACAATTTTTGTAGATTTTACTGCAACAAAAAATTGTCCGTCATACCGTTTATCCTTGTTTTTGACCGCTTTTATCTTTTCTTCTCGTTCCACGGCTTTCTCCTTTCTTCGGCGCATAGTCTTTCATGCCGGGAATAGCCCCGCCCGCAACAGCCCACAAATACAAACTGGCAACGCTGCAATAAGGACTGAACCGCCTGCGGTATTTTTCAAACAACTTGCGGTCTATTTTCCTGTGGTGGTAGACCATACGCAGCCCACGCTGGATTGCCAAATCGTCAAAACTGAAAATATCGGGACGCTGCAAGCAGAACAGCAAAATCATTTCCGCTGTCCATACGCCTATGCCTTTAAGGGAAGCTAATTCTTTAATTGCGTCTGCGTCCGGCATAAGGGCGATACGCTGCAAGTCAAATTCTTTATCCTGTACCTTTTTTGCAAAATCCTGAATGTATTCTGCCTTGCGAAATGTCATGCCAAAAGACTGTAATTCGGAAATGCTTGCTTCAGCAATAGCCGCAGCATTTACATCTCCAAAACTGTCTTTCATTCTCTGCCAGATGGTAGCCTGCGCCTTTGTTGATATTTGCTGGCCGATAATGTGATGGACGACAGAGGAAAACAAATCGGTGTCTATCTCGCGGTCAACATGACCGATTTCATCAATGACAGCACCTAAGATTTTGTCCTTGCCTTTCAAATATTCCACTTCGGTTTTTCCATAAAGGAAATACAATCACTAACCCTCCCCTCTGTCTTGACTTTTTCTTTTGGACATATTGTGATTTTATCACAAAAAACGGGCTGATACTATTATAAAATCACCGGATACTATCATTATATTTCCAAAGGAGAAGCGGTAATGGAAAACGGAAAAGAGGATTTCATCAATTCGGTCAATCTGAATATCAACACGGATTTTCCCTATCTGGTTCTTGATGTTATCAACGATAAATCCTATCCCAGAAATCCGGGCTTTCAGGTCATGCACTGGCATGAAGATTTGCAATTCATCTATGTACTGAATGGCATAATAGAAGTACGGACACTTGATAATGCGATACGGGTACAGGCAGGAGAAGCAATTTTTATCAATAAGAATATAGTGCATATGGTAAGTCGGCTTGGAGATTGTCACTATAACAGCTTTATTTTCCCCGCATATTTCCTTGAATTTTATCCCGGAAGTCCGGCGAAAATCTTTGTTGAAAACATAACGGCAAACGAACAGCTTTCCGTTTTCCGGTTTTCTTCCCTTGTTGACTGGCATAAAGATATGACAGTGATATTACAGCAGTTAGTAGAGATTGAAAGAAATAAAACGGCATTTTATGCCTATGAGGTTTTAGTCCGGCTTTCTGCCCTGTGGCTAATTATGAGAAAAAACATAACAATCTCGCCAGAAGGAAAGGAAAGCGTTGTCAATCTTCGTATGCAAAAAATCCTTCGCTATATTGAAGAACACTACGCAGTTACATTAGCTGATTTATCAAAAAGCGCAAATATCAGCAAATCAGAGTGTTCCAGATGTTTCAAATTAAGTCTGAATACTACGCCTTATAAGTATCTCACTGAATATCGTCTGTCAATGGCAGCGCAGCTTTTGAAAACTACAAGAGAACCTGTTGGCAATATTGCGGCCAGCGTTGGTTTTCGCCAAATGAGCCATTTCGGAAAATGCTTTAGAGAAAAAACGGGCTATTCTCCGAAAGCATATCGTGAAGTGGAGAATAACCCTTATAATCTGTATCATGCTGCGGAATAGTGGTCTGCTGTCTAATAAGTTCTTGTGTGTTACTTTATGGCACATGAGCATTTACTCAAGGCACATATTTCCCCACATATAGCAAACGACGATACTCCTTTTAAGAATATCGTCGCTTTACTGTATCATTATATAAGATTTGTCACATCAAGGCGCTTTCAAAAATGGTGTAGCAGTGGTGTAGTAAGCGCTTTTCCGCTCCATAAAACCATTGATTTTACTGGCTTTTTCGGGACTTTTCAAGATACTGCCGTGGCAGATGAAAAGCACTCGTATCATATACTAAAATTCTCCTGCCTTATCAAAATTACCATTCACGGATCCCTACTTTTCCATCAGCTCCAGGATGGCCGCTGCCATGTTTTCCTTGGAGATCGGTTTCAGCATGCTCCTGGTGATATCCAGCTCGTATGCCGGCTTGTATCCGTAGAATTTGTGGCTCTGGATATACTTTGCCGGTATCTCGTTCCTGAAATCATATATGGCGAACTCCCCTGTGGTGGTGGAAATGGCTATGAACAGAGCCTTGTCTTTCTGAAGCTGGGTGTACTTTGCATCTCTCAGGTGCAGCTTGCCGCTCCTGGCCCAGAAGCCGGTGTAGTCGTTCATCAGTTCCAGCTTTCTGTGTCTGTCTCCTTTTACTACCAGAAAGTCACTGGTAGCGGAAGTCTTTACATCAGGCAGTATCCTCCTGTTCCTGTCCGCTCCGCCCAGATACAGATCATATTTATCTGAGGACAGCACGCTCAGGAAATGATCTTCTATAAGCCATGAAGCCACCAGGTCCTGCCCATATTCTATTGGTTTTCTCCTGTCAGCGTGATGAACGCAGCTTATCAGATTGTCATATGTATCAGGAAATTTTTTCTCCAGCTGGTCTATGTCGCCTTTAAGGACGATGATGTTGTCCTCGCTGTAGTTCATGCTTTCTGCTACTTTCCAGAGGGACTGCTTGAAAAACTCCCCTGCTCCTTTAAATGCTCCCATGTTTGTCTCATCCTCCCGTCATTTAAGTATTTTATCTTCAGTTCATTTTTTTAGCTTGCTGTAATATGAGTCGGCAGTATAAAGAGCTGCTGCCGGATTGTGGCCCAGCACCCGGTCCTTGGTGACGGCTGTGGTCACCAGCGCATCCGAATATTTATAAAAAAGGCTGTCGTGGCCTACGCACAATCCAACCACTATGTTCAGGTCGGTCTTTTCTTTGTTCAGCAGCTTGGCCTGCAAGATGGGATTGCACATATTTTCGCCGATCTCGCTGCACTTTTGCGGTATGCCGACCGATGTCTTTTTCTGTGTTCCTGCCTTACATGCTATCCCATAGACTTCAAATCCGTGGCTGCGCAGGATAGCGGCCAGGATACGGCTTTCTTTGAGGAGACCTACGCAGGTTGCGATCCCCAGCTTTTTCGCACCTATTTTGTGAGCAAAGTCCATGATCTCCTCTATCCTGGTATATTTGCAGTAGTGCTCGAATTCCACCTCAGCAGCCGCGATGGTCACCTGACGGACTTTTTCGTCCTCATAACATTTCATGGCTTCTTCCAGCACTTTCTGGTCCATGTGGGTAGTAAGGCAAAATTCCGGAAAGGTTTTGTCCATCTGGCTGCAATTTTTGACTGCGCAGTCGATACATGACATTTGATCTTTTTTCATAGTTTATCTCCGTTCTTTTTTCTCTTAAATTTCTTTTTCCATATTGATCGCTCTCAGCAGCGGCATCGCATCTTCCTTTGATATATAAAGTGTACAGAAATTATTTGCAAAATATACGATGTATTCTTTTTTCTTTTCTTCAATATAGCATATCATATCCGTATTGACGATGATATCTTTGTCAGACAGGTTTAACTTTATAAAACTCATTTGACCACGCCTTTCATCATTTATCTTTCTCCAGTCTTATCCCAGCAGCCTTATGGCTCCTATCAGCGCCAGATGGGCCGGGTAATATATATAGAAAAACCATTTTGAAAAGTTCCTGCCTTTTTCCATGCGGCGGCCGTTATAGCCAAAGACTATGGCAACTCCTGCCAGAGCAGGCCCTGCCATGTTTTCCAGAGCGTATATAAGGCTTTCTGCCGGAGGGTAGATCCCGTAAACCGCCATGAACCTGTACAGCCCCTGGAGCAGTACAGCCGCCACGAAAGCGCCCTTGACCTTTTCCTCGTCTTTTCCGGCCCACTGGAACATCAGCGTGAACATCGGCGCCACATAGGACCAGTCCGAGTAACCTGAAAGGTAAAATGCGCCAAAGACGATCAAAACTTTCAGGAGCACATTTTCAATATCCTCAAGCGCCCATACCATGCAGAAGCACAAAAACAGGGTGAATATCATGTTCATGCCGCAATAGGCGATCCCGTCAGTCCCGACAAAGGCCTCTGAAAAAGCCATGCAAAAGGGCAGCTCGGAAAGGGCGGAGAACAAAAGCAGCCTCAGGCCGTATTTTAGCTTCGATCTGGTATAGTGACAGCCTTCCACCAGAAAATAGCACATTACCGGCGCCGTAAAATATCCTATATAGATAAAGACTTCATACATGACCGTACCCGGCGTCAGGAATACTCTCGCCACATGGTTGAGCGTCATGGCCGCCATGGCAATGTATTTTATCACATCTCTGTTCAGCGGTCTTGTGTCCATTTCTCACCTCTCCGGCTTGCGGCCTATCCGGCCGGGCCTCGTACAATCGCTTCTTATATTTTAGCACATGGAGCAAATTGTTGGTACACTTTTATAGGAAAATATGCTATACTGTTTTTATTTTCCGGGTCTAAGGACATCCTTCTTGCGGAATAATTTTTTTGCGGCCAGAAGTTTTCCTCCGCGCACATAATATCATACTACATAATACGAGGTGAACAATGTCCATTGTAGAAAAATATATAGAATATGTAAAAAATGAAGCTGTGAAAAAGCCTGAGAAGAGCTGGAACAAGATCCTGCTGGGCTATAAGGCCAACAAGTTGATTACCAGGATCGCTCCCAACAGAGACATCTCAAAGGGATATCAAAAGCTGGAGGCCATGATGATGTCCCTGGTGGCCGATTCCCTTGTAAAAAAAGACAGTTATGTCTGGGGAAATATTTTCGCTCCCAGCGAGATCATGCAGTGCTTCGGGCTCAACAGCCTTTCCATCGAATGTCTGTCCTGCTATCTGGGCGGATTCCATCTTGAAGATTATTTCATTGACTATGCCCAGGACATGGGGATCGCCCCTACTCTGTGCTCATATCACAAGACTTTTGTAGGCGGTGTGGAAAGCGGTGTCGTACAGCCGCCCCGCTATGCGGTCACCACTTCCCTTTCCTGCGACGGAAATCTCAACACTTTCCGCTATCTGGAAAAAACTGCCGGAGTGCCTTTCACATTTCTCGATGTGCCTTACGACGATGACGACCTTTCAGTAAAATATCTGGCCGACCAGCTCCGCAGCCTGGCTGACAACCTGGCGGAACTGACCGGAAAACCTTTCTGCGAAGAACAGCTAAGGGAGATCATCAGGGTTGAAAACGAGACCAGAAAAGAGCTGAAAACATTTTTCCACCATCAGAAAGAACGCCATTATCCGGCGGAACTGGTAAGCCACCTGTACCTGATGATGGGCATGCACCTTCTGATCGGAAGCCGGGAATTTCTTGATCTTATCCGATTTATGAACGATGAGATCAGCCAGGCCCCGTCTTTTGAAGGAACCAAGATAATGTGGGTCCACCTGATACCATTTTATCAGGAGACCCTGAAAAAATATTTTAACAGCAGCAGCGACTATCAGATAGTTGCCACCGATATGAGCCTTGATTTTGCTGAAATGCTGGACGAGGACCATCCTTTTGAGGCCCTGGCCAGAAAGACCATCAAAAACCTTTTCAACGGCTCATACGATCAAAAGAGCCGGAGGCTGGCCCAAATGGCTTCGGAGCTTCGGCCGGACGCGGTCATCAACTTCTGCCACTGGGGCTGCAAACAGGCCTTCGGCGGCAGCATGCTCCTTAAAGAAAAAATGCAGGAGCTGGGTATCCCCATGATAAATCTGGACGGCGACGGCATTGACAAGAGGAACAGCCACGACGGCCAGATAAAGACCAGGCTGGAAGCCTTTCTGGAAATGATAAAGGAGACAAAATGTTAGGATATATATGCAAATACGCCCCTGTGGAAGTGTTCACTTCCATGGGTGTTGAGATGAAAAGGATAGAGCCTGATGTGACCAGCTTCACTCAGGCTGACATAAAAATGCACCCCAACATATGCAGCTTTGCCAAAGGCGTCCTGGAAGATGTGCTCGCCAACGACTACGAAGGCGTGATCCTCACCACCTGCTGCGACAGTATCCGCAGACTGTACGATGTCCTACGGGAAGAACTGCCCGGAAGATTCATCTACATGCTGGACACGCCCCGCACCACCAAAGAGGCCGGCGTTGCCCTGTACGAGACCCGTATCAGGAACATGATAAAAGCCTATGAGGAGTTTTCCGGAAAATCTTTCAACGAGGATGATCTGGCCCGTCTGCTGGAGCCTATGACCAAAGACCAGACCATCTCCATAAAGAGAGATCGCCTGAACATCGGGCTGATCGGCGCAAGGGCCAACGAGACCATCGTTGACATCCTCTCGGCCAAGGGCGCCAATATAGCTTTCGATCTGACCTGCACCGGCATAATGAGAAAATACCTGCTGGAGCCGGGCCATGTGCTGGAAGGCTACACCAGAGGCCTGCTGAGCCAGTTCCCGTGCATGCGCATGGAAGAAGCCGCCGGACGGGACAAGTTCATAGACCGCTTTGCTGACAGCGTAGACGGGGTGATCTACCACACTGTCCAGTTCTGCGACAATTATTCTTACGAATACGCCTGGCTCAAAAAGACGGTAAAGAGCCCTATGCTCCTGCTGGAGACCGACTACACCAGGCAGAGCCGCGGCCAGATCCTGACGAGGATAGAGGCCTTTCTTGAATCTCTGAGGCCTGCGGCTCCTGAGCGTTCGGCCGGCGGCAGGTCACATGCCGACGGGATACATGCCAACAGGACATATGTCGGCGAGGTAACGGCCGGCGGCGGCTCCTCTCAGAAGGCGGAAAAGCAAATTTCAAAAGGGAGAGATCATAAAATGTATGTAATGGGAATAGACAGCGGTTCCACTTCGACCAACGCTGTGATAATGGATGCAGATAAAAAGATCATCGCTTCTACGGTCGTCAGGACAGGAGCCAAATCGGCAGACAGCGCGGCCCGCGCCCTTGAGGAAATCCTCAGAGCGGCCGGACTTTCGCAGAGCGACCTTTCATATATAGTTTCCACCGGCTACGGCCGGGTGAGCATAGACTTTGCCGACGAAAATGTCACTGAGATCAGCTGTCACGGCCGCGGCGCCCACTATTTCAACCCGTCCATCAGGACTATCCTGGACATCGGCGGTCAGGACAGCAAAGCGATCCATCTGAACAGTTCCGGGGAAGTTACTGACTTTGTAATGAACGACAAGTGCGCTGCCGGCACGGGCCGCTTTCTGGAGATGATCGCCCGTACTCTTGAGATAGACATTTCGGAGCTGGGCCCTGCCGCCCTTAATTCTACCGAGGAAATAGAGATAACCAGCATGTGCTCGGTTTTCGCCGAATCGGAAGTCATCTCCCTCATTGCCAACAATAAGGAAAAGCCCGACATCGCCTGGGGCGTATGTAAGGCCATAGCCAACAAGGCCTATTCTCTCCTCAAGCGGGTAGGTATGGAAAAGGAGTTCATGATGACCGGCGGAGTTGCTAAGAATCCCGGCGTAGTAAAAGCTGTAGAAGAACGGATCGGAGCCAGTCTCTACATCTGCGATGAGCCTGAAATAGTCGGCGCCGCCGGAGCCGCCCTTTATGCGGTGGATAAGCTGTGATATGAGTTTTTTCCATGCGGTCCCCATGCCGTAAAATACGGTCTGAAAAAAGCTGTCACCGTCTCAAAAAAAGTCTCACCAGCACCGCAAAAAGCGAGCCAGGTGAGACTTTTATATGTCAGGATTCTCTAAAACCTGCATGGATTTGCTCGTCAGATCGGCACCTGTACCTCGTAATTCCATTGCAAGATACCGGACACGACTATCAGCTGCACCGTGAATCCCGGCTGCAAGCCATACCGGTCCCAGGCTGCATCTTTGAGCCTGCGGACCGTTTCTTTTCTGTCCTCTTCTGTGCATCCTGCGCACAGGTATCTGCCCGCCGGCAATATCACAAGCCCGTTGATCTCCTCATATCTCGTGCAGACAGAAAACAGCCTTGAAGTCCCCTTTTCCGCATATATTCCGGCCAGATCCTCAAATTGAAACCGGTCTTTTAAATCTTCAGGGATCATATGGTAAAAATGGCTCAGATAATTCCACAGATTGGCGACCGTCGGTTCTTCCAATGTATCGGACAGCATGATCACCCGCTCCGGAAGTTCCTTTATGGCAAGGCCTTCCATACCCTCAATCCCCTTTAGCTTTCTCTCATAATCGGCTTTGGCAGCTTTTATCTTGGCCTTGCTGTACTGAAGGGCCGCTATCTTTTCGTCAGCCTTTTTTTCCGCCTGCTTTAGAAAATCAACTATCTTTTCCAGATCGTTGTATTCCAGCACCTCTTTTATCTCTTTGAGGGAAAGATCCATGAGCTGCAAGGCGCGGACAGTATTGAGCCTTACGATGTCCTGTCCTGTATAATAGCGATAGCCGGTCCATGGGTCTTTTCTGCTGGGTCTGACCAGCCCTATCCTGTCGTAGTGCCGGAGGGTTTCGCTGGTTGTTCTGGCGGCGGCTGCGGCCTCACCTATTGTAAAAAATTTTTCTTTTTTCATACTTCTCCCGTTGACATTTGTGTTGCACAAAGGTTTATTATCCATTTTAGCATGGGTGACCATGTTAATCAATCGGATCATATATCCGGGAGGAAGCACATGAAAAAAGGATTTATACTCATATCGTTTTTAATGGCCGCCTGTCTGGCTCTGACCGGCTGCTCCAGCGAAAGCGAGCCCTTTGAGGCCAAAAGCTACACACCCGATGTGCCTGTCAGAGGAATAGAGCTGGATGTCCGGGACCGGGCCGTCGAGGTGACAATTTCCGAAGATCAGCATGTCCACATCGAGTATTCGGAAAACAGCAAGGAATATTACGACATCGCAGTCTCAGAGGACAGCATCCTGACCGTGACCGGCGCCTCAGACAAGGATCTGTCCGATTATATGGGCGGCAAGCCGTCCGATGAGGACCGGAAGATCTCCATACAGATCCCCGATTCCATGCTGGACTCACTGGACATTTCCACCACCAATGAGGACATATCCCTTGAAGCTCTGGCTGTAAATGGCAGCATAAGCCTTTCCTCAAACGGCGGCAATATCTCTTTTGACGGCCTCGATGCCGGGAAATCCATATCCCTTGACACCAAAAACGGCAATATAGAAGGTACCATCAGGGGCTGCTGGGATGATTACTCCATAAGGGCCGAGATCAAGAAAGGCGAAAGCAACCTGCCTGAAAGCAAGGAAGGCGGCGCAAAGACTCTGGATGTGTCGGCCAACAACGGCGATATAGACATCAAATTCGCATAAAAAACAGGTGGAAAGTCATGTGCTTTCCACCCTCTCGTTTTTATCTTATGGCATTATTCGGCACTCTGTCCGTTCACATATTCACAGTACTCTACTATCGGGCACTGGTCGCATTTTGGCTTGCGGGCGTCGCAGCACTGCCGTCCGTGGAAGATCAGGCTGTGGTGGGTCCTGGACCACCTATCCTCTGGTATCCTGTCCATCAGGGCAAGCTCGGTCTTGAGCACATCCTTTTCGTGTACCAGCCCTATCCTGTTTGCCACCCGGAAAACATGGGTATCCACAGCTATCCTCTGATGCCCGAAGCCCACAGAGAGGACAACATTGGCTGTCTTTCTGCCCACTCCCGGCAATGAGACGAGGGCGCCATAATCGTCGGGAACCTGGCCGCCGAAGTTTTCCACCAGCGACTTGGCAAGGCCCACGATGTTTTTGGATTTTGTCTTATACATCCCTATGCGCTTTATGTACTGAGCCACCTCTTCCGGGTCGGCCACGGCCAGCTCGTAAGGAGTCGGATATTTTTCAAACAGCGCCGGAGTCACCTGATTTACCGACTTGTCCGTTGTCTGGGCGGAAAGGGCTACCGCCACGATGAGCTGATAGACATTTTGGTGATCGAGGGCGCACTCAGCCTGTGGATAAGTTTCTTCCAGTATGTCAAGTATCTTGTTTATGTCTTCTTTCTTTACCATGATGATTCCTTTCTATATAAGATGCAGGGGATAAAGCTGTTTTTCTGATCTATGGGCATGACTTCTCCGCACATACAGATAATGCCTCTGCTGCCCTGTACTAAGGCCGTCCTGTCGAGTACCTGATATTTTTTGATCTCTCTGCGGTCGGGCCATGGCGGATTCTCCCGGCGACAGGATTTTTAAACAAAAAGAGAACTCGGCCGGCCAGATTCTTTCTGACAGCACTTTGTCCATGCGAAAGAGATAATTATACCGTCTAAAATTCTCCCAAAGATGCCTGCTGCCTTCGCCGAGAGAATTTCGCATAAGTGGCCTCACCTTTCAAGCTCCTCCGCCAGATCTTCCGGAATACCTCTGGGGCCTCTTACACCCTTGATCCCAAAGTTCATGAGCCTCTTTCTGGTGAACAGGTCCCTGGGATATTTGCGGGTCAGCTTGAGCAGCATTGCCCTGGAAATACTCAAGTTCTTGTCCCTGTATCTGTAGGGGATGTCCACCTCCACCGCAACGCAGCGAAACAGCACGGCCGAAACCGGAGCGCCCACATAGATATACACTGTGTCTCCTGCTTTCACATGGCTCGACTGCTTCCATCGGATCGTGTCCGTGTCCTCAAAGGCCCCTATGATATCGTAATACTGCGGATTTGCGGGTATGAGCCACTGTCCGGGTCTGCCCTTAGCCGCCGTTCCGGCAGGCCGTCCGGCAGAAGCTTTATGACTGATCTGGATCATCTCATGGATCTCATCATCAGAAAGACTTTCATCGAGGACAACGCTGACCCAGCTCTGCTTGTTCATATGATAAGCCTTGTAGATCCCTGATTTTTCCAGACAGCCCGGCGCCAGCCCGTCCAGCTTCACATTGAGTATCTCGACCTCTCCGGTCTTGCCTTCCTCAAGCTTGCTCCTGTCTATATCCATGATGACGGCAAACCATTTGCGGCTTTCCGGATTGCGGAAAACCCCATAGCCGGGAGCCGTCTTCCATAAAAACTCCGGCTCTGCGCCATATTCACGATTGATATACTGCTCTATCCTGTTGCTCTGGTCAGAAGCAAAGTGGAAGCTATCAAAACAATTTTCTCTGATTTCCTCCAGGATAGCGATGTATTCCGCTTTCACACAGCCTGCAAACTTTCCCGTCGCTCCCTGCACCCGAAAAGCCGTATATTCGTCTTCGGCAGCCTTGTCAAAGACCTTTCCTGTCAGTTTCATTTCGCTGTCTATCTCCACGACGGCCCTCATTGCGCCTCCGGCAAAATCCCTTTCATAGATATATCTGCCGTCTGTCTTTGTGAATCCATATTTTTTCAGCCTGCCTGCGTCGGCTCTGCTTTTTCTGAAAACATCCTGTTCCAGACTCATTTAAGCCCCCTCCTGTCCGGACTTCAGGGTAACGGACACCAGCTCCGGCCTGTTGCCCACTCTGAAAGGAAAAATACTGTTGCCTATACCGCGGCTCACCACCATGACCGTGTCGTCCTTTTTATAGGTTCCGGCTGTATACTTTGGAAAAAATCCCTGATCCGGCGCCACGAGTCCTCCGATAAAAGGAAGCCTGATCTGTCCGCCGTGGGCATGTCCGGAAAACACCAGTCCGGCTCCTGCTTCGGCATATACTTCAAGAAGCTCCGGCCTGTGGGAAAGCAGGATAGTATATATGTCTTTGTCATAGCTTATGCTCCTCAGGACGGTGCGGGCAATTTCGCCGTCATCTACGCCAAATTCATGGGCAAAGTCCGGATCATCTATTCCGACTATGTTTACAGCCTCTCCGCCTGCCTCGATCTGTTCCGCCTGTCCCGACAATATATGTACACCCAAACCCTTGAGTCCTTCTGCCAGATCTTCATACTCATCTGCGCGCGCCTCATGGTTGCCGGTAACATAAAATATGGGACACATGCCTGCGATCTGCCTGACCGTATCAAGAGCCCTGTCCGCATCCGCATGCCTTGAATCTATCAGATCCCCTGTGATGACGATCAAATCAGGCTTTCGCTCCTTTATCCCGGCTATCAGGTCGGCTGTCACCTTATCCGAACCGGTGTTGTGCAGATCCGATATCTGTATTATCTGGTATCCGTCAAAAGACTCCGGTATGTCCTGACCGGATATCACATGTTCTGTGACAGTCAGTGATGTATTCTCAAAGTGCAGGTAAACCCCCGCAGCAGCTGCAAATATCAGTGCCACCGTCAATATCTTCCATCGTTTTTTCCGTTTTTCCATGATCTGATTTTACCACAAAGGAGTCTGTGAGTCTACCTGGGGCCGATCATTTCCGACCGTTTGCGGACTGACATGCGTGCACAAAAAAAGGCCGCCCCCTTGTGCCTTTATGGGAAGCGGCCCTTTGCTGCATATATTAAAATTCTTCGTGTACTTTGTATGCGTGGAGTGATTTTATGAGAGCCGGATCAGTGTGGTCGATGATCTCGCTGTGGCCTATGTCCATGGTCTTTATCTTTTCCATGTCCTCTGCCGAAAGCTCAAAGTCAAATACATCGAAGTTCTGCTCCATCCTGTTTTTGTGCACCGACTTAGGGATGACAACGACACCCCTCTGAATATTCCAGCGGAGAGCCACCTGAGCGGCGCTCTTGCCGTACTTGGCACCGATCTCTGTCAGTATCGGATCGGTAAAGAAGTTTCTCTTGCCCTCGTTGAACGGGCCCCAGGCTTCCGGAACAACTCCGTAAGAATCCATGGTGTCTACATTGAGCTGCTGCTGGAAAAACGGGTGCATTTCCACCTGATTTACCATAGGCCTTATCCTTACGGTTTCGCACATATCGGCGATTATCTGCGGATAGCAGTTGGCCATACCTATGGTTCTGACTTTTCCGGCCTCGTAGGCTTCTTCCAGAGCTCTCCACGCCCCATAATAATCGCCCATGGGCTGATGCAGCAGGAGCAGGTCGATATAGTCGGTATCCAGTTCAGAAAGAGCCAGGTCCACGGCCTTCCGACATTTTTCATATGAGTTGTCCTGCATCCAGATCTTGGTGGTCAGGAAGATTTCTTCCCTGGCCACTCCGCTTTCTCTGATGGCCTCGCCTACGGCTTTCTGGTTCATGTATGACTAGGCCGTGTCGATCAGTCTATAGCCGACGCTGATGGCGTCCTTTACAACTTGTCTGCACTGTTCATGATCTCTTACCTGAAATACTCCGTATCCCAGCATAGGCATCTTCACTCCGTTTGCCAATGTTCTGTATTCCATTTCAATGTCTCCCTTCTGCATGTCAATCTTTATTGTCTACTGCACGGTCAATGCCGGCCGCCTGAGGGTGTGCCGCACCGTACTATTTCTGACTGTCCAGATCAAGGGTCATGGACGCATATGCTTCTTCCTGTTCCGGTGTGGCGTTATAGTATCTTACGCCCTTGTCTATGGCTGCTATCTCTTTCATTTCATCTTCGGTCAGTTTAAAATCGAAGATTTCAAAGTTTTCCCTCACATGGTCAGGATTCTTGCTGCCCGGTATCACTATGAAGCCCATCTGGGTGTGCCATCTGAGGATGATCTGGGCAGGGGTCTTGCCGTATTTTTCCGCCAGCTTTGCGAATACAGGCTCATTGATGAGAGCTTTGTCCCCGTGTCCCAGCGGGTACCATGCCATGATCCTGATGTCATAGTCCTTGAGTTCTTCTCTGAGGGCGGTCTGCGGAAAATACGGATGAGCTTCCGTCTGTATCACCTGCGGCTTGATCTGGGCGTTTTCCAGTATATCCCTAAGCTTTTCATCGTGGAAGTTGGAGATCCCGATGGCCTTGATCTTGCCTTCTTTGTAAGCCTTCTCCATCTGCCTGTAGCCCGCCATGTAGTTGCCTGCCGGCTGGTGTATAAAAAGCAGGTCGACATAGTCCAGGCCCAGCCTCTTTAATGTCTCGTCCACTGCGTTGTTATCTTCGTACACCGTAGGCCACAGCTTTGTGCTGACGAAAATTTCTTCTCTATTCACACCCGACCTTCTGATGGCTCTGCCTACGGCTTTTTCGTTCATATAGGCGTTGGCAGTATCTACCATCCTGTATCCGCACTGAAGAGCTTCATACACCGATCTTTCCGCCTCATCAGGTGAGAGCAAAAAAGTTCCTATGCCGAAATCCGGCATCTCTACTCCGTTGTTAAGTCTGATAATTTCCATTTATGTTTCCCCTTTCTATTCTGTCAGATATGGTTTGATCATCTTTGTCACTGCCGTGTCGAAATAGCTTTGCGTCCACCGGCTCGGAGTAAATTTTCCATCGGACATGCACCAGCAGACCATCATGCCATAGAGAGTATTGATGAGAAAGTTGGTCAGGATGTCCAATGGCGCATCTTTTGCCAGCTGTTCTCTGTCGACAGCTCTGTTTAAGATTTCCATGAGACAGCCGGTATCATATTCCAGCTTGGAAAAAGAATTATTGATGTTCTTTGCGTTGGGATCGATCACATTTTTAGTCCACTGTCTGGCCATCTGTATCCCGCCTTCCTCGATATATTCCATGAAATTTATCATATAATAGCTGAGCTGCTCCATGATCGTCTTGTCAGTCATGGCTGCGATCTCATCTTCCAGCTTGACGAAAGGATTGTTATTGATAAGCTGTACAAGGTCCTCTTTGGAATTGAAATATGTGTAGAAAGTACCTTTGGCAAGACCGCAGTCCTTCGTTATATCTTCTACGGAAACATTGTCGAATCCTTTTTCCATGATCATTTTGCGTCCGCTGTCTATGAGCTTTTTTTTCGTCTTTTCGGCAGCTTCCTGTCGTCTGGTCATCATCTCACCTCCCCGGCATGGTCATATGATAACATCTTTCTGACTTAAAGTCAATGACTTTAAGTCATTTTGTTGAAAACTTTGCAAAAAAATAAGCAGTCGCAGATTTTGACAATTAATTTTGTCAAAGTCTGCGGCAGCCTCTTCATTTATCATATACCGCACTCCGAAGATGGTCCATTCTTTCATCCAGTTCGGCGCTGATCTGGGCGCACCTGTAGAGCTCAGCCGCCATATCGTCTGTAAATTCCAGATCTTTTTTGTAGCGGAGCTGGTGCTCCAGCGTGGCCCACGAATCCATGGCGATGGTCCGAAGCTGTATTTCCACTTTCATCCTCCGCTTTTCGTCAGCCAGGAATATCGGCACGGTGACGATAAGATGCAGACTTCTGTATCCATTTGGTTTCGGGTTTGCTATATAATCTTTCTTTTCAATAAGCGTTATATCATCCTGGCTCAGCAGAGCATCGGCTACACGATAAACATCCTCCGTAAATGAGCATATGACTCTGACTCCCGCAATATCGTGGAGATTTTCTTCCATGGATTCCACAGTCAGGGGCCAGTCGTTTTTTTCAAGTTTTTTCTGTATGCTGTCCAGCTTTTTAAGCCTTGTCTTGATATTGCTTATTGGATCCCGGTCATATTGAAGTGAAAATTCTTCATTGAGTACATTGAGTTTCGTCTCAACCTCCATCATGGCGCAGCGGTAATATGACATTATGCCGCGGAAGTTTTCCAAGATGGGTTTTGCCACATCTATTATGCCCTGGTTTACAATGGATTCAAGGCTCTGTTTTGTCTTGTTTTTCTTTATTCTGAACATCCGATCCGATGCCTTCCTTTCTACAGGAATTTAAACAGGTTAAGGCCTATTTCGTCGCTGTACTGTCTTTCTACAGTACCATTGATGATGGTAATTACCATTTCGCATGTGGCGCTGACCACAGCCCGATTCAGATGTCCGCCCCAGACCTTTCCCTCCGTATCTCCTATGCTCATGTGCAGATGTGAATAAAATTCTCCATTCATGGTGGTTATGGTCCCGGTCAGTGAGGTGATCTCAAAATCACCTTTAAAATTATTGGAATAATATTTTTTCTCCCCGGTCTTAAAGACTCCGGCGGTAACATCGCCCACAGCCCCAAGAGCGCTTATATGGGCCAGCTTAATATCTTCCTTGATGGCGATCTTCTTTATCTGCTCAAGGATTTCCTCGCCTTTGTCCATCCTGGCCACTATGTGGCCGCCAAATCTCCTGTAATCCATTTTACTTCTCCTTTTTATTTTTTTACTTTTCTGTCGGGCAGCTGAGGGTACATTTCCCTTATCATTACCTGGAGTTTATCCTTTTCTTCTAATATCGTCACCGGCACCAAGGGGACCGCTCCTGCCAGCCTCTCATCAGATGAGGTCAAATAGCTTATAAATTATCCAGCATATTTCTGTACATCATCTTGTTGCCCATATGCTGGCCGTAAGTGGCAGTCTTATTTTTTCCTGCTGCTTTCAGTTCTTCCATTTTGCTGAGAGAATCTTCGTAATTCTTCCAGACAAAATCCAGCATCTTCTCAAAAGCTTCAAGGCGCGCTGTCTTGTCCTCAATGATCATCTTATCTCCTTCACTCATGGTCGGCCTCCTGCTGGCATCCAAGCTGTCCCGGCAGCCTGAGCTTTTGTTTCGGCGGAAAACATTTGTCAAATCTGTCGACTTCTTCAGGATCTGTAATATAGCCCGGCGGATCCTCAAAACATCCGCTCACACCTTCCAGCGCCCCGTTTTCCAGTTCCTTCACGAGGAAATAGGGAAAGTCCTCTCCTTCCGGTGCTCCTGCATAGCGTATGCCCTTCTGAGCGCCGCTGACAAATCCAAATCTGCTGTAGTACTGGGGATTACCTGTTATCGTCACGATTTTAAACCCCATCCGGGCAGCTTTTTCCATGGTCAGCTCTATCAGGGCGCCGCCTATACCTGTGCCCTGATATTCCGGAAGAACGCTGACAGGGCCAAACACAGCAGTTTCTATCGCTCCGCCTCCGTCCTTTTGTATCTTTCCTCGGCTGTACATTATATGGCCCACGATCTTACTGCCGATTTCAGCCACATAGGTCAGTTCCGGCACAAAGTCCGGATCTTTTCTGAACCTGTGGAGCACATAATGCTCACAGCATCCCGGATTGTACACATTCCAGAAAGCTTCTCTGGTCACATATTCTGAAGCTCTCCTGTCCCTTTCTTCTTCAATCCTCAAATTCACTTTCATGTTCTCTGAAAAAATCATAATACTCCCTTATATTTGCGATCTGTGTCCACTTCTTTTCGGCGACGGGCGTCTCGTCCATATCGTAGACCTTCGCTCCTTCGATGGATGCAATGAAAGGCGAATGAGTTGCGATTATGAACTGCCCGCCGAAAAATCTGGCTGTGTCCCTTATATATTCTGCCAGCTCTTTCTGCCTTGCTGTGGAAAGGCTGTTTTCCGGCTCGTCCATCAGATACAGTCCCTCGCTCTCTGTTTTCTGCACAAAATATTTAAAAGCGCTTTCTCCGTTGGAATGTTCCCTGACATTATCCATCAGCCCCTTCCTCACATACCGTGATTGGGTGATGCGCCTTGTCAGGTTTACTTTTTTCAGCCGCTCATAGTCCTCCATGGTCTTAAAATGAAAATCCGAGTATTTGGCGTCCAGGTAGTCCTCGAACATTTCCTCCCGCCTCATATCTATGCCTTCGTTCATCATACGCAGGTTCAATACATAATCAAACACATCGTCACTGGTGATGACACGGCTTGCAGCAGGCGGGGCTTTGGAAAGCCTGTAGCTGCAGAGTTTTATATAATCATCAAAAAAACTGCTCCGGTTATACAGGGTGTCCCGCTCAAGTCCGAGGGCCTCTCCGATAACATTTAGGGCCGTGGTCTTTCCGCTGCCGTTACCCCCGCACAATATGGTGACAGGTTCAAATGTCATGAAAGGCATTTCCAATTGTGAGAGTATCTTAAACGGATAAACGGTGTCATAACATGTCCGCTTAATATCTGTGATGAAATGGTTTTCGGCCTGCTGGCCAGGAAAATTAAATTGCGATAGATACAGCAATGGCAGCGTCTCCTATCCTATCCGGTCTGTGCTGTTTTAATTATACCACGGTCCGCCGCATCAGTTCAATGGCGTAATATTCTTATATGCGCTTTAGCGGCGGCTAGGCCCCTGCTCCGCAACAAATATGATATTGACTTGCAGCTCTTTACTATGATAAAATTGTATACGATCAAGGGGTTTGCGGGAGTCATTTTCGGGGGAAGCCTGCCCAGGCGGGCATGTCTAAGGAGGCTGCACAGACCATGATAAAACTCGATTTTCTCAGCAACGACTACAAGGAGCGCAAAACTCCCGCCCAGATAGTGGAGGAAGCCATCGCTGTTGATATCATAACCGGCAAGATTCCCTCAGGAAAAAGGCTTAACGAGACAACTCTATGTGAGCGCTTTGCCATGAGCCGCACTCCTATCAGAGAAATTCTGCGCCGTATCGAAGGCAGCGGTCTGGCCCGCTCTGTACCCAACAGAGGCGTTTTTGCAGTAGGTCTTACAAGCACAGATATTGATGACTATTTTTATCTTAAAAGTATTCTTGAAGTACAATGTACAAGATGGGCAATAGAAAGAATAGACAAGGAGCTCATGGAGCTCCTTGAAGAAACATTTGACTTTATGCAGTTCTATACCATGAGCAACGATCTGCCCAAGATACTGAGGATAAACGATGGTTTTGATGCCATCATATACAATGCTTCCCAGAACAAAGAGATAGAAAAGCGTCTTGCCAGATACAGTTTCATCCTCAAACATGCTACTGCAGATGTTACCTATCCCCTCAACTACCTTCCGACTGTCCTTGAGGAACACCGGGCCATATTTGAAGCTTTCAAAGCCAAGGACCCGGACGCAGGGGCCGAAGCTGCCCAAATACACATGTACAAGACCATGCTCCGCCGCAAATAGCCGGGGCTCCAGTGGTCACCGGAGCGCCCGGACCGCCGGTGAAGCCAGGACTTTATCCGTATGGCCTAAAGCACGCCCAGGTGCTCAAGCAGGATCTTTGTGCCGATTATGATAAGGATAAGGCCTCCGGCCACGGAAGCCTTGTTTTTATATTTTGAACCGAACTTCTTTCCTATGACAACTCCGGCAGAAGCGAGCACAAATGTAGTAACGCCGATGAGCAGTGCCGCCGGGCCGATGTCAACGCCAAGGAAAGCCATGGATATTCCCACGGCAAGAGCGTCTATGCTGGTGGCCACCGCCAGCAGCAAAATCTCTTTCAGATTGAGCTTATTCTCGTAGACATCGCAGCTTTCCGGGTCGTCCTCTTTGAAAACATCCACTATCATCTTTCCGCCTATGAAAAGCAGCAGGACGAAAGCGATCCAGTGATCCACCGAAACTATGTATTCCTCAAACTGTTTTCCCAGAAAATATCCTATGGCCGGCATCAGCGCCTGAAATCCGCCGAAAAACAGACCTATTGTCAGAACATTTTTCAAAGTCGCCCGTCTCATGGAAAGCCCCTTGCATATAGCCGCAGCAAACGCATCCATGGAAAGGCCCACGCCGACCATAAAAACCTCAAAAAAACCCATATGCCCTCCTGTTGTGTTTATCGATAATGTGCAAATACCATACCATTGTACAACATATGATGGTATCATTCAACAACATTCGAGGGCATTGAATGGTTTTTTACAGATATTTTTTTAGGATCGGATATAGCTTTTCGGAGCTTATCACATAGCTGGTGTGGGTCTCGCCGGGCAATATCTCAAGTATGCTCCCTGGAATGGACCGGGCGATCTTTTTGGTGTGGGAAGTCCTGATGGCATCGTGCTCTCCGGCAAGGATCACCGTCGGAATCTTTATCTTTTGGAGCTCCCTCGCCTTTATATGAGGCTCTTTGAACATCATCCTGTAGACCTTGTCTCTGTGGATGGCCTCCTTGATCATTGCCGGAAACAGAGTAAGCTTCATACCTGTCGGATAAAGGTCCGCGCCGCTTGAGATCAGCTTGGACAACAGGTCAGGCTCTTTCATGGCTATCATCAGGCCGATGACCCCGCCGTCGCTGAACCCGTAAAGTATCGGCTTGTGGATGTCCAGTTTTTTGATAAACTGGATCATATCGTCGCACATGAGATCATAGGAAATCCTTTCCGTGTTCTCGCTCTGACCGTGGCAGCGGCTGTCCACCGCATATACCGTATGATCTTTTGCAAGGCTCGGTATCAGCACATCGAAGATCTCATGGGTCTCGCTGTTTCCGTGGACAAGGATGATGGCAGGCCCCTGCCCCCATACTTCGTAATAAAGCTCCGCTCCGTTTACTCTTATCTTCATGTTTCTCAGGTCGGGCGGCCTGATGAGGACAGCCGCCCTTTCCTCCGTTGTGGGATATTGTCGTTGCGGGCTTGCGCCCGGGGTCGGTTGATAATATTTTACAGCAGCGGGATGGATGGTTCAAGGGGTAGTTTTGGGAGGGCTGGCTTATATTTGGTAACACATAAACTTGAAAAGGCCCCGGATAAAGCGTTTTGCTTTTCCGAGGCCTTTTCTATACTTTACATTTAATTATTGTTTTTCCTTTTAGCTGCCAGCACCGCAAAGGCTCCCATGCAGGATAGCATGATCGTCAATGGTATCCAAAGGTCATTATTATCTGAAGTCTTTGGGGTCTGTTCGTCTGCTGTCTTTGGGATCACGGTATCTGCTAATGATATCTCATTGTTCCCATCTATGTCACTGTAAAGCTTTCCACATTTGGTACAGGTGTAATACTCGGTATTGCCTTGCTCTTGGGCGGTTGGCTCTTTGGCTTCTACTTTTACCATGTTGTGGGTATGAGTCAGTTTTGGCGTTACTGTTCCGTCAGCGATTTTAAGTCCGCAGTCTCTGCACCACACATCGCCTGTATAGCCTTCTTTGTCTTCTGTTGCGGCTATATATCCGCGGATCTCGGTATTGACATGGTTATCGCTGTCTATCGCACCGTATTCTGTTCCGCAAACGCTGCACTCGGCCTTGGAAACACAGGTTGCCTCGCCACCTTTATGTTTTTCAGTATCAAAGATTGCACCGCAAGCACATGTATGCCAGTGATTTTCGGTGTCGGATTCCCATTTATTGTCTGCATCCACATGGACGCCGGTTGCCGGCAATACTTTGCCATCAGCTATCTTGGTGCCGCAGCCCAGGCAATATGTATCCCCGCTGTAGCCGTCCTGAACACATGTAGCTGCGACGGCACCGCGTATTTCCGTACCGCCGTCATGGTTTTCCGCATCAACCGGAATCGTGATGGATTCTATTGTTATGCTGCAAGCTTCGTCGGCATAATATATGCCTGCGCATTTATCACTTGCACATGTCCAATATCCGGCGGTTCCTGTCGAGTGGCAGGTGGCCGCCACCTCAGGGTGGAAAGTAACCCCTGTGTGGGTATGCTCCAGTACCGGAATCTCTGTATTTTCGTTGCGTGTAAATCCGCAGACGGTACATTCTTCATGTTGAAGGCCGGTCTCATCTTCTGTTGCAGGCTTGTCTATCTTCCATGTGAATGTGTGCGAAGCTCTGGTGCTTTCAATGATCATGCCACACCCATCGTTAACGCATACTTTCCAGTGCTCATCATTGCCGCTTGTCCATTCATCTGCCGGAAGATGTCCCAAAGCCGTTAATACAAGAGCTTCTTCTGTGGTCTCGTTTTTGTTTTCGTCAAACAGCTTATGGCATACAGAACATTCATAATATGCAGCTTTGCCCTCTGCCTCACATTTGGCTGGTACTTCCGGGATGAGATCGCCGTATATATGCTCACTGCATGAAACATTTACCGTTGCGGTCAGACTTGTTTCAGGTGAGACATCGGTGTTCTCCTCGTTTTGCAGCTGCGGTTCGATCACTATATCCATTGAACCGGCATCTGCCGCATCCTCTTTGGCTCTGAGTGTCAGAGAGAAAATGTCGCCGTTGATGTCCCGTGCAGTAGCGTAGTTGAATACACCGTGCATCCTTTCGGTATTGAAATCCTGGATCAACGGATTGTCTACCAGCCATTGTCCTGATACAACCTCAAATACATCTGTATCGAGATTAAAAGCGAGCGCGCCGGCTTTGATAGGTTCTAATCCACTGACAGATACGGTGATAGTGAACATGTCTCCCATCTTCACATCATCGGCAGATTTTGTGACGACTATCTGAGCTTCATCTGCAAAAGCAACGCTGAAAGAAGCAAAGACCATAGTCAGGCACAAAATGATCGCAGTTATTTTTTTCATTAGTTCACCTCATTTCGTTTGATTATATTGAAAGATATATGAAATTTATTCTTCCCACATCTTTTGACAATACGGACACTCATCCGCGCTTGTTGCATATATTTCATCCAATATTTTTTTGATCTGAGCATGAAAAAGTCTATAATCATTATCTTTCGGATGTTCTTTTTTCAGTATACTTGTCGCCTGCGCATATATCTCCTGCTCATCAATAACAAAATTCCTATACAGAAAATCACTGTGCATTTCGCATCTACCGATCACATTCAATCGCAGCAATATTTCTTCTGCCAAGTCGTGATAATATTCTTCTTTAGCCATCCAGTCTTTACTCGCACTCACTTAAATCACCTCCTTCTTTTCAATTTAGCGGATAGTCATCCGGATAGAAGACATGGTACAGCAAATATGTTGCGTCATCGCTGGTCACACTGCCGTCTCTATTAAAATCACAATCCTGCCTTAAAGGATAGTCTGACGGGTAGAAAATGTGATACAGCAAATATGTTGCGTCATCGCTGGTGATGATATTATCTGAATTTGAATCTCCCGGATAATATTCACCTGCCGGTAAAATATGGGTTTCTTTTTCCTCGCAGATGGAACATATCCTATACTCAAGTCCATCTTCTTCAGACGAAGCAGGTTTTTCTACTATCCAGCTGCCGAAAGTATGACCATTAGGACCTATAGTCCTTGTTTCTTCTTCACCGCACTCACATACTCTATACTCTGTTCCGCCTTTAGTACAGGTGGCTGACTCAAGCACCTGCCAGTCAGAAAAAGTATGAGAATGCTCAGTTAGGTGAACAAAAACCAACATCTCTCGTCCGTCTTTACCCACATCATAATTATATGTAAAGTATGGTATGCTTTCTTCAAAAGTAATAATACCTGTTTCAGAATTGAAATCGCCATCGCTTATGAAGCTGATCCTGTCAAAATTATTTGGAGACACCATTTTGCCCATATCGACAGTCCATGCGCCATCCTTGGCGATGAGGTATTGGGATGGGGAATTTAGACTGCATATTAGATTATTCAATTGATGGTTTTTACTCACATCTAGCTCCGCAAGTTGATTACTTTCACAATACAGCCATATTAATTTAGGATTATTACTTACATCTAGCTTAGTCAAATTATTGTCCCCACAATCCAATGTCACCAACTCAGAATTATTACTTACATCCAGCTCTATCAATTGATTTCCTCTACAAAACAACCCTACTAATTCTGGATTGTTACTTACATCCAGCTTTGTCAGGTAAGTGTACAAGCAAGTCAGACTCGATAATCGGGAATTATTACTGACATCCAGCTCTGTTAATTGGTTGTGTTCACAACCCAAGCTTGTTAACTCTGGATTATCACTGACATCCAGCTCTGTTAATTGGTTATTCCCACACCACACTTCCTCTAATTTGGGATTACCAGTTATATCCAGCTCTGTCAGTAGGTTGTTGTCACAGTGCAAAACCGTTAATTTCAGATTATCACTGACATCCAGTTCTGTTATTTGATTGTATCTGCAAAGCAAAACCGATAGTTCTGGATTGCTATTTGTATTAATCTCTATCAATTGATTATTATCGCATCGCAATTCCGCTAATTTGGGATTACTAGTTATATCAAGCTTTGTAAGTTGATTGTCATAACAGTCTAACCTTGTCAACTCTGGACAATTACTTACATCCAGTTTGATAAGTTGATTGCTTCCGCAACTCAAGCTTTCTAATTCTGGTTTATTACTTGCATCCAACTCCGTCAATTTATTATCATAACAAGACAAACCTATTAATTTTGGACTATTACTTACATTCAGTTCTGTTAATTGATTGTGGTTACAATCCAAGCTTGTTAATGCTGGACAATTACTTGCATCCAGCTCTGTCAATTTACTTTCATAACAAGACAAACCTATTAATTTTGGACTATTACTTACATCCAGCTTGATAAGTTGATTTCTTTCACAACCCAAGCCTGTTAACTCTGGATTATTACTGACATCCAGCTCTGTCAGTTGGTTGCTTCCACAACCCAAGCTTGTTAACTCTGGATTATTACTGACATCCAGCTCTGTCAATTGGTTATTATCACACATCAAGCTTATTAGCTCTGGATTATTACTGACATTCAGCTCTGTCAATTTATTACGGTAACAAATCAACTCTACTAATTGGGGACAATTGCTCACATCCAGCTTGGTAAGTTGATTGTTGGAACAGAACAGAGATGTTAATTTCGGATTATTACTTACATCCAACTTTGTCAATTGGTTTCCGTCACAATATATACTCTGGATTTTACTAAAAAATTCAATTCCCTCAATACTATGAATTGATGATTCAATTATATAAAATGAATGTACACTATTTATACCATTTTCAGTGCAGTAACCATTTTCCGTACCAACAAGATTTCCTACATATATCCTAAAATTCTCATCCGGAAAATTATTCTCGCATACATGCAGTTCTCCGTTTTCATTCACACACGCCGGAACTCCGCTGACTGTTCCCAGCACATGGCCGTCACATGCTTCGGTTGCGCCCAGCTCATCGTTTGCTTCTGCCGCAGAATTGTCTGGAACTTTATCAGTGTCAGCAAACGCGCTAAAATTAACACTGAAGGCACTGATCAACAAAGCAACAGACATAAAAATTGATAACATCTTTTTCATTGTAATTCTCTCTCCTAATCCAATAAATCGACTTTTCTTGTATTTTACAGTTGTGTTCAGCTAATTTTGCAAAAACTACTTGAGAGTTCTGATATGTTTTAACACGGATATTTTTTATATATGAATTGTGCCATACCATTATCTACATTTTTCAAACATCCAAAATCAATTACTGACAAGCGGATAGTCATCCGGATAGAAGACATGGTACAGTAAATATGTTGCGTCATCGCTGGTCACGCTGCCATCTTTATTGAAATCACAATCCTGCCTTACAGAATAGTCTGACGGGTAGAAAATGTGATACAGCAAATATGTTGCGTCATCGCTGGTGATGATATTATCTGAATTTGAATCTCCCGGATAATATTCACCTGCCGGTAAAATATGGGTTTCTTTTTCCTCGCAGATGGAACATATCCTATACTCAAGTCCATCTTCTTCAGACGAAGCAGGTTTTTCTACTATCCAGCTGCCGAAAGTATGCTCTGTTTTGGGGATAGATCTTGTTATTTCTTCGCCACATATACATACCGTATATTCTTCGCCTTCCTTCGTGCATGTCGGCTGGGTTCTCACTTCCCATTCAGTAGGAAGTATGTGGATACAAACCGGCAGATCATACTGCTCGTTTCCTGTGTTGTAATAGTAAGTAAATGCGTCTATGTCTTTGGTGAGAGTCACAATTCCGGTTTGTTTATCAAAATCTCCATCGGTAACTGCGATAACATTTTCCATTTCATCTTTTGATAAAATAGTATTTAAGTCTATTGTCCACTGCCCGTCTTTTTGTTCTCTTTCCAAATGTACTCGCTGTTCTAATTCTGTTGGATAAACGCTCAGATTTTGATTATCACTCAAATCTATCGTCGCTATTTCGTTCCACATAATTCCCAGATAAGAAAGTTCATTTAATCCGGTCACATCTAACTCTTCTAATTTATTCCATCCGCAATAAAGCTCATTTAATGATGTGCTTTTTTTAACATCTAAATTTGTTAATTCATTATTATTACAATAAAGCCCAGTCAGTTGTGTAAGATCTGATGTGTTTAATTCTTTGATCTGGTTATAACCACAATCTAACCAAACTAACGATGATAAATTGCTGACATCTATCTCACTTAACTGATTATTACTGCAATATATCCGTTCTAATCCATAAAGATTACTAATGTCTATCTCTTTAAGTTCGTTGAAGCTGCATCTAAGGTCTTTTAACGAAGATAGTGCGCTTACATTAAGTTCTTTTATTTTATTATTACTGCAATATAGCTGTTCCAATGACAATAAATCTTTTACCTCCAGCTCAGTCAGTTGATTGTCACCGCAGTTCAAATTTATCAGCATGGTTAAACCGGAAATGTCTAATTCCTCTATTTCATTTTCACCACAGTTTAAATTAGTTAATGAAGTGAGCTTTTCTACATCCAATTTTTCAATCTGGTTAAAGCTGCAATCTAATTCTTTCAACAAAACAAGGTCTTGAATATCAAGGTTATTTAGCTTATTGTTGCTACAATAAAGGTATTCCAAAGAATACAAATATCCAACATTCAATTCACTTATTAGATTATCATTACAATTTAAGCTTACCAGTGCCTTATTGTTTTGTATGTCTAATTCACTTATCAAGTTAGAATCACACCATAATGTCGTCAATGACTGTAAATTACTAACATTAAGTTCAACCATTTGATTGCTGCCGCAAAATAATGCTGTCAACATTGAATTATCAGAAACATCAAGTTTTGATATCGAGTTAAAACCACAATCTAATGACTGCAGTGAGGGAATATTGCTTACATCAAGTGATGTCAGCTGATTAAAGCTGCAATGTAAAGCGGTCAAGGCTGTTAAATCACTTGTATCGATTTTTCTTAATTGATTTTCCTGGCAATATAGACTGTTTAATGATATTAAGCCACTTAGATTTAAATCAGTTAACTGGTTTAACTCACAACTTAACTCCGTTAATGCAGTCAAACCGCTCACATCAAGTGAGGCCAAATTATTATTGCCGCAATATAATGTTTCTAATGAAGAAAGGTTAGATACATTTATATTTCTCAGTTGATTGTATTCACAAGAAATATTCTGTAAGAATTCAAGATTGCTTACATCAAGCTCTATTAACTGATTTGAATGGCAGTTTAAGTCTTGTAGTTCGCTGAGGCTACTCAGTTTCAACTCAGATAAGTTGTTAGAATGGCAATACAGGGTTTTCAAAGAAATTTGTTTATCGACATCAAGCTCTGTTAATTGATTGAAGCTACAATCTAAATATTCAAGTTTTGTGTCTCCCAACTCCAGAGTTGTTAATTTATTGTCGCTGCAAGACAGGCGTTCTAACTTTTCTAACTTGCTTACATCTAATGTCTCAAGTGCATTATAACTACAGCTTAGTTCTACTAAAGAAGGCAGAGCATTCAAATTTAATTCTGTGAGTGCATTCCCGGCACAATCTAATTTCTTTAATGAGGTGAAATATTCTATACCTTTTAGGCTGCCTATGCCAGAATAATTCAAATAGAGATATTCTATGTTTTCGCATTCTTGGCTATCCAAATAGCCATTTTCGATGTACTGACTATATTGCTCTTTGATTTTCTCTCTTAAATTTGTGTCTGGGAAATTATTTTCACATATATGTAGGTCACCGCTTTCATTCACACACGCCGGAACTCTGCTGAAGTTTCCCAGCACATGTCCATCACAGGCTTCGGCTGCGCCCAGCTCATCGTTTGCTTCTGCCGCAGAATAATCTGAAAGATCATCAGTGGCAGCAAATGCGCTAAAATTAACACTCATAACGCCGATTAGCAAAACAACAGACATAAACATTGATAATATTTTTTTCATAACACTTCTTTCTCCTAATCCAATAAATCTGACTTTCCTTTGAAAGCATTATTTATTCCATGCATTTTGCAGTCATGCTCGACTAATTTTACAAACTCTTTATTTGAGTTCGGATGTGTTCTGACGCTTATGATATTGTTTATATCAAACTTCGCTATTTCATCTTCCGTACCAAGTTCATCGTAGATATTGTTAAAATGCATTATGAGAAAATCCTCCAGAGTATCGCCATGAGCATTGTAGTTCGCCCCATGATCTTCCGGTATCAGAAAGAGTCTGTGCTCATCCTCGTATGAAAATACCTCTTTTTTAACGCTTAGTGGCACCGATAGTTTTCTCTCATACATGGAGAACTGCTCAAACAATGCCTCTAAGTCTACTTTCTCTTTGTAAATTATGTTTCTGTGTTTAAGTCTATTCTCTTCATATGGATAATCATCAAACACACTTGATTTCACACCTACACATACAGAATCTATACAATTCCTATCATTCCATAAAACTAAATCGTCTTCTTTTTTTGTCCAGCATTGGCAGCGAGTTTTAAGCATGAGTGTGAGCATAACTGCAATACCTGTCCCTAAGCCTCCCTCTGACCATTCCGGATGAATTTTTCTACAGTATTTTACAAGTTCTGTTACTTTTTCTTTACTACGCATATATCTCAATATTAAAGCTTCAAGCTGATCCGGCCAGTTGCCGGGATATCTGAATATCAATGAATTATATACGAGCATATACCTGAACTCTGTATATCGCATATATCTATAAATCATGTCTTTCATCTTCTCTACCCAGTTGTTTGTTCTTTTCTCATACTGCCAAAATGTGTACTTTATGACACCTGCCAGGCAGCGGCGTTTTTTTCAAAAAAAGTGCCAGCCTGCTCCGGAAATGAGCTTAAACTACTTGTTTTTTTCTGCTTTGCGTGCTATATTTATGAAAGAAATAGGGCTGTCATAAAGTACAACCTTTTGACAGTCCTATCTTTCTTTTTGTCGTCTGTATTCTCTCAGTCTGCGATAGAAAGTCGACTCGCTCATGCCGCATTTTCTCAATATCTCACACAGTGGCACCTCTTTTCTTTCCCACAGATCAACTGCATGTTCAAACCCATCGGGCAATGCTATCTCAGGCCGGCCGAACTTTACGCCACGCTCTTTTGCAGCAGCTATGCCTTCGGCCTGCCGTTTTCTGATATTTTCCCGCTCGTTCTGCGCCACAAATGACAGTATCTGCAATACAAGATCGGCGATAAAAGTTCCCATCAGGTCTCTGCCCTTTCTGGTATCAAGGAGTGGCATGTCCAATATACAGATATCTACACCGATTTCCTTTGTGAGTATCCTCCATTGCTGCTGTATTTCCTCGTAATTTCTGCCAAGCCTGTCTATGCTCATCACATAGATCAGGTCATCTGTCTTAAGTATCCTGAGCATTTTCTTGTACTCGGGTCGTTCAAAGTCCTTGCCCGACTGTTTATCACAGAAGATATTGTCTTCGGGCACAAGCCTTGCCCTCAGCGCCGCCAACTGTCTGTCTTCGTTTTGATCCGCAGTTGAAACTCTGACATATCCATACACTTTCATCCGTTGCACCTCACTATAATGATTCCGCGATATCAGGTCACATTGACGATATCCGGTAGTTTTCATTATACAAAATGCAAGGTGTCGTCCATATGTCCGACCTGCGCATTGCCCCTGCACCCAGTGTTCATGGAGCGAGACCAGGACTGTTGCCTTTTTCCTCACCGGCAACAGAAAAAGCCAACAGACCGTGTCGGATCATGTCGAATATCTCAGGATTTTTCTGAGATGTTGGCTTTTTGAACTGCCGGAGACTTTTCAGGTAACAGTTTTGCGGAAAACTGTTACCTGTTCTGCGGATCCGAGAGCAAAAAGCCAACATCGACAGATTTCGACACACCGGATCCGTCAAAATGTTGGCTTTCTGCCCGGTGATTTTCAAAAAAGCCAACATCGCACACATATGAATCGCCCCGCCCCCTGCAAGCCGCCCCTGCCAACCGCAAAAAAACAGCACATCCCCGAGACTTGATATGGTCTCGGGGATGTGCAGGCCCCGGAGCTTGCTGCTCCGGGGCCGATCCTGTATCTTATGCCAAATTATCTGGCCGTGATCTTCAGTTCTTTTCCGTCGCTGTCTATGTGGATGGTCTGGCCGTCTACTATATCGCCTCTTATTATCATGGAAGCAAGTTCCGTCTCCACATGTTTCTGCAGATACCTCTTGACAGGCCTTGCGCCGTAGTGCGGATCGTAGGCTTCGTCAGCCATGAACGCTCTCGCCTCGTCGGTGATCTCAAGGCTCATGTCACGGTCTTTCAGACGGTTTTCAAGGCCCTTGAGGGACAGACTGATTATATCCATGATCTGGCTCTTGGTCAGAGGGCTGAACAGGATTATATCGTCTATCCTGTTGAGGAACTCAGGGCGGAAGTAATTCTTGAGCTGGTCGGTCACCTTTTGCTCCACTTCCGGTGCGATCCTGCCGTCATCCTGCATGTTCTCGATCAGGTCGCTGCTTCCTATATTGGAAGTCATTATGACGATGGTGTTCTTGAAGTCCACAGTCCGGCCCTGATTGTCTGTCAGCCGGCCGTCGTCCAGCAGCTGGAGCAGGATGTTGAAAACATCCGGATGAGCCTTTTCGATCTCATCGAACAGGATAACGCTGTAAGGTTTGCGCCGTACGGCTTCGGTCAGCTGTCCGCCTTCATCGTAGCCCACATATCCCGGAGGGGCTCCCACCAGTCTCGACACTGAATGTTTCTCCATGTATTCGGACATGTCTATCCTTATCATGTTCTTTTCCGTATCGAACAGGGCCTCTGACAGGGCCTTGGCCAGCTCGGTCTTTCCTACTCCCGTAGGTCCCAGGAAAATAAACGAGCCGATAGGGCGGTTTTCGTCCTTGAGGCCGGCACGGGCTCTGAGGATGGCTTCGGAAACGGCTTCCACGCCGTCCTCCTGGCCGATGACCCTCTTGTGGAGGATCTCAGGCAGCTTGAGGAGTTTTTCCCTTTCGCTTTCTACCAGCTTGGCAACAGGTATGCCGGTCCAGCCGGAAATGACCTCTGCGATCTCTTCTTCGGTTACTTCTTCTTTGAGCAGCCTGTCGCCGTTATCTTCTGTGGCTTCTTTCTTTTCGGCCTCCAGCTTCTTTTCCAGTTCAGGCAGGGTGCCGTATTTGAGTTTGGCCAGGGTCTCCAGGTCGTAATTTCTTTCGGCCTCCTCCATCTGGTGGCGGACTTCCTCGATCTGCTGCTTTGTGCTCTTGACTTCGGAAATAGCCTGCTTCTCGGTCTCCCACTGGGCGCGCATGGCGGCGTTCTCATCTTTGAGGGCTGCAAGCTCTTTTTCAAGAGCGGCCAGCCGGGCTTTGGAGCCTTTGTCTGTCTCCTTGCTGAGAGCCTGCTTTTCTATTTCAAGCTGCATGATCTTTCTTGAGATCTCGTCCAGTTCCGACGGCATGCTGTCGATCTCGGTCCTTATCCTTGCCGCCGCCTCATCCATCAGGTCGATGGCCTTATCCGGCAGGAATCTGTCGCTTATATACCTGTCGGACAGTGTGGCGCAGGCTATCAAGGCGTTGTCGGTTATCCTTACGCCGTGGTGTATCTCAAACCGCTCTTTGAGACCTCTCAATATGGAGATGGTGTCCTCCACTGACGGCTGGTCTACCATGACTTTCTGGAAACGCCTCTCAAGGGCCGCATCCTTTTCAATGTATTTTCTGTATTCGTCCAGAGTGGTGGCGCCTATACAGTGGAGTTCTCCTCTTGCCAGCTTAGGTTTGAGCAGGTTGCCGGCATCCATTGAGCCTTCCGTCCTTCCTGCGCCTACGATATTGTGTATCTCATCGATGAACAGGATTATCCTGCCTTCGGATTTTTCCACCTCGTTGAGGACAGCCTTGAGCCTTTCCTCGAACTCGCCTCTGTACTTGGCGCCCGCTATCAGGGAGCCCATGTCAAGGGCAAAGATGGTCTTGTCTTTGAGGCCCTCCGGCACATCGCCGTTCAATATCCTCTGGGCCAGTCCCTCTACTACGGCGGTCTTACCTACGCCCGGCTCGCCTATGAGCACCGGGTTGTTCTTGGTCCGGCGGGAAAGTATCTGTATTGTATGCCTTATCTCGGCGTCCCTGCCGATGACAGGGTCCAGCTTTCCCTCTCTTGCCATATCCACCAGGTCCCTGCCGTATTTGGAAAGAGCGTCGTAGTTATCCTCCGGGTTCTGGCTGGTGACCCGCTGATTGCCCCTTACCTTGGAAAGAGCTTCAAGGAATTTATCCTTGGTTATGCCGTATCTGGCGAAGATCTTGGTGCTCGGCGTACCCCGTTCTTCCAGGAGTGCCAGGTACATGTGCTCCACGCTGACATATTCGTCCTTGAACCTTTCGGCGATCTTTTCAGCGTCCAGCAGCAGCTTGGAAAGCCGCCTTGACGAGTACATGTTGTCGGCAGCTCCCGAAACCTTAGGATATTTTTCGATCTCCTCCTGCAGATCTCCGATGACAGCCGTCACATCGACTTTCATGTACTGGAGCAGCTTAGGTATCAGGCCATCCTTCTGCATGAGCAGGGCCAGGTGCAGATGTTCCCCTTCAAGCATCTGATGGCCTTCGGAAATTGCTATATTCTGACAGTCCATTATGGCGGACTGAGCGTTCTGTGTATATTTCTCTATGTTCATTAAAAATCATCCCCTTTCTGATCACTCATATATTATATACCCATAAATTTCAAATGTAAAGACTTTTTTAGCACTCAACACAAAAGAGTGCTGATAATTTTTTGTAAAAAAGAACCGGCCCAAAAAAGCCCGGTCAGTGATCCCCCAAGATCAGAAAAACAGGTTGATAAAGAAGCTTATGGCCGGCGTAAGTATCATGTCGGTAATGTTGAATATTATCAGTACCATCAGGATTATAAATCCGTTGTTATATACCACCGGATACCAGCTGTACCTGTCAAGCTTAAATATCTGCGTGATGATGTTGAACCCGTCAAGAGGCGGCACCGGCAGCAGATTGAACACCATGAGCATTATGTTTATGGTCATTATGTAATATACCACAAGATAGAGCGTTTCCGACACCCCGAACATGATGCCGTATGTCTGGCGGATGATCAGCTTGAGTATCAGCGAGGCTATGAAAGCGACCACAAGATTAGCTGCAACACCTGCCAGCGCCGTAAAAAGTTCGTCCCTTCTCCTGTGCTTGTAGTAGCGCGGATCAATGGCCACCGGCTGTCCCCATCCGAAGCCGGCGAATATCAGCGCCAGAAATCCGACCGGATCGATATGTCTCAGCGGGTTGAGAGAAAGCCTGCCGTACATCTTGGGCGTCGGGTCTCCCAGCCAGTGGGACACATAGGCATGGGCTGCCTCGTGGAAAGTGAGTCCGATTATTATGCCCGGCAGCATCAAAAGCTCCGAGTAAAGCCAATCGCCTATGTTCATGTTGGAATACAGCACCCTGTTGATTATGAGGGCGGCAATGACTATCAGGATGGCGGGATTGACATTCCTGAACATTCCGTTAAAATTATTTTTCATCCTTTTCCCCTTTTTTCAGATTATTCATATATTTTAGCACATTTTCCGCCGGTTTAAAATAATATATTGTAATAAAAGAAGTTTAGCGTAACCAGAAAGGTGGTTTTTTATGAAGACATCTCTTGTTTGTATTGATGTTTACACCATAAGTGAAGGAGACACCCTGTATTCCATTGCGGAAAAATATGATCTTCCCGTAAGCCTCCTCATGAAAGTCAACGGCATTGACAACCCGTACAATCTCCGAATAGGCACCAGATTATGCATCCCCGGCACCGAGGACCAGCTTCCGCAGCCTCCTGTCCAGTGTCCCAAAACACATACGGTCGTTCCCGGCGACACTCTTTACTTAATAGCCAGAAAACATGGCATAAAGCTCGACAGCCTTATGAGGGCCAATCCCAACATAGACCCTTATAACCTGCTCATAGGCACTCAGCTCTGCATACCTGCCCAGTAAGATATCAGGGCCTTACAATATCTGTATCACAAATAAACAGAGCTGTAGGCAGATCACCTTACAGCTCTGTTCTTTAGATTTGTCTTTTTATTCAAGGCAAAAGCTTTTTTGACTTCCAGGGATTTCATTTCCAGATCCATATCTATGTCCGTCTCGGATATTTCGAGATTTCCTGCCGCAGCCGCCCGCTTTATCATCTCCACAGTGAGCCATGGGTTCAGAACGAGGGCCGGCCCAAGAAGATTTGTAAATATTGAGTTTTTCTTTACGATGCCTTCGGCAGAGCCTTCATTGTTTCCGAACCCGTATATTATAGTCCCCAGTTCTTTTTCCCTGCTGGCTATATCCATCATCTGTATCTGTACTCCGAAGCACTGGTCATATCCTGCACAGTAGTCTGTCCTGATACACAGGTCATCTCCGTAGACCAGTTTTCTTTCTCTGTAATCACAGTCTATGATGCCGAGGCCATCAAAATCCGGCCCGTCGCTGCGCTCTGTCCTGCCTCCGAAAATGCACTGGCTGGTTCCGGTCACAAGCAGCACCCGCCCCGAGTCGATGAAGTTTTCAAGTTCCTCCCTGTGAGGTCTCAGCCTTTCTATGATACCGGGCATAGATACCATCTCCCCCGGCGGGCAGAAGATGATGTGATAGTCCATGGGTTCAAAATCTTGGATGCCGTCATCGATCTTTGCGACCTCTGTCTCAAGTCCCATCATTGCTCCTAAGCGTTCCAGCGCCAGTATGTTTCCCCTTTCTCCGTGGAGATACAAGATATCCGGAAAAAGCCATGCGATCTTTAATCTTTTCTTTTCTTCTTTCATTTGGGTCTATTCCTTTTCTTTGAGGTTTACCTTCTTTTGCAGGTCATGGAAAGTGTGGATCCATGTTATGAGATATATGTTGTCGGTCTTGGCGTTCCTGACTGCGTCAAATATCACATCTCCGTCTTCGGTGTTCATTATCTTTATCTTTTCACGGGGAACACCTGCGTAGATAAGCCTTTCTGCCACATCATAGCAGACATATTCCGTAAATGACATATAATCTTCCACATTACTTTCTGTCACTCCTGAAAAATCGCAGTCGAAAGTATAGAAAGTATTGGTATAGCTTGGTATGACATCAGGGATATGTCCCATTCCCAGGCATACGGTCTTTGGCGTCTTGTCCTGGGCGATGATGTTGAGGCTGGTCTGCAAAGTCTCAGGATTTTCTTGTTTTATCCGCATGTATTTTATAGTCTTACCTTCAAATTCCAGAACTTCATAACGGCCGCCCACATTCTTGAAATTCTTGAACGCACCGGCAACTGAATCCATAGGTATGCCGCCCATTTCCCTGGCCACCGCTATGGCAGCCGCATAATTGTAGAGCATGTAAGGTATATCGTACGGCATGTTAAATTCCGTGCCATCGACGGTAAATGTCTTGTCCGCAAAAGAAATATCTTCTGCCCTGTACCGGGCCTCTCCCTGTCTCAGTCCGCATGACAGGCACCGGAAGCCTCCCATGCCGTCGTTGTTGTAATAATCAAATTCTATCCTGCCATGACATACAGGACAGGCCATGGTCGGAAATGTTCCATCTTTCATAAAAGCTTCGCTGTGCTTTTCCACTCCATAGGTCACATAGGACGGGTTCAGTGAAGAAAGTGCAAAGCTCCGCGGTTCATCTCCGTTCAGGAAAACTCTGGCGGCCTTTTCCACAACGGGGCTTATCTTTCTGTAAATGAAATCCGGGTCGCCGTTCCTGTGTACCTGGTCTTTCTGCAGATTGGTCACAAGTATATTCTCGGCAGGCAAAAGAGCATAGACAGAAGCCAGATACCGCTCATCCACTTCAAAGATGAAAAAATCGCCTTTTATCCGCCCAAATATGCTGGATCGCTTGATGAGTGCCGTTGCGATGCCTGCCATCAGATTGGCGCCTTCAAGATTGGATACCACATCATACCCGTTTTCCCGAAAGATATGATAGACCAGATTATTTGTTGTAGACTTGCCGTTGGTGCCGGTTATGAACAGCATTCGCGAACAGTCAACACCTTTAAACTTTTTTATCATCTGCGGATCGACCACTATGGCCTTCTCGCCTGACAGATTACTGCCGCGGCTCTTATCGATCATCCTTATGAGAAGATTTATGATCTTACCGAGCCACAAAGCCAAATAAAACTTCATCTTTTTTTCTCCTTACAATATATCTGAAAGCAGCCTGGCGATCGACTCTTTTATCTTTATCAGCACGCTGCGCTTTTCATATTCATCTACCGTCAGCTCATGGCCGTTCTCCATATCTTTCTCATATGTCCTCTCCATGAGCTGCGCAAATTCTTCGTCAAACACGAAAGCGTTGGTCTCAAAATTAAGCCTGAAACTCCTGTTGTCAAAATTGGTGGATCCTACGGTCGCCACCTGTCCGTCTACAACAAGGGTCTTTGCATGAAGGAAACCTTCGTCATATATAAATACTCTTACTCCTGATTTGATCAGATCTCCCACATAAGAGTATGTCGCCCAGTATACAAATATATGGTCCGGCATGCATGGTATCATCACTCTTACATCTATACCCGACTGCGCCGCCATTTTGAGGGATTCGATTATGCTGCTGTCAGGTATGAAATAAGGAGTCTGGACATAAACATTTTTCTGGGCATATGTTATCATGCGCATGAACGCCCTCTTGACTTCTTCCTTTGGACCGTCGGGTCCGCTTGAAACTATCTGTATGCCCTTGTCGCCGCTGTTGTTTTCATGGAATACCGCAGGCACCGCTTCCAGCTTTTCTCTGGTGGTGAAACGCCAGTCCATTATGAAACGGGCGTTAAGGTCGTAGACGGCTTCTCCCTCTATCCTTACATGGGTGTCACGCCAATATCCGAATTTTTTCTTTTCTCCCACATACTCCTTGGCCACATTGTAACCGCCCGTATATGCGATCTTGTCATCTATGACGACTATCTTTCTGTGATTTCTGTAATTGAATCTTACCCCGAAGAATATAAACTTGGGCTTGAAGAAATATCCCACTTTGCCTCCGGCATTGAGATAATCCTTAAGAAAACCCTTGTTTATGTACCGGCTGCCCAGAGCATCCAAAAGAAGGCGTACCTGTACGCCCTGAGCGGCTTTCTCCGTAAGCACATTTATGAAGCGCCTGCCGATCTTATCTCGTTTAAGTATATAGTATTCCACATTTATTGTTTCTTTTGCCGCTTCAATGTCTTCTATTATAGACTCAAGGAGCATCTTGCCGTCTGTAAAGAGCTTTATGCCGTTGTTCTGAGTATAGTAAGCTTTTCCATATACCTGATTGAGCTTGATAAGATGTTTCCAGCGCACTGCACTCTCGGAATTAAATTCATATTCGCCTCTGTCCATGGCTACCATCTGCTTGCGCAGAGCCCCGCCGGCCACAAGCTTTTCGTTTTCCGTAAGTCTGCTTATCTTGCTCCTGGAAAGGTTCTGATTGAAAACCAGATAAAAGATGAACCCTACTATCGGTATAAATGTAAGTATCATTATCCACGCCAGCGTTGCCGACGGAGCTTTTCGTTCATTAAAAATGACTGTAAATATCAGCAAGATATTTATCACATAAAGAGCGATCGATGATTCATACATTCCTACGATAAAATTTAAAATTGTTTCCATTTCCCCTCGCTTCAAACCTAATGCTGCAATGATTATATAATTATATCATGGTTTTCTCCTCAGCGCCATAAAAAATCCAGGTATACATAAGCCGGCAAAAATAAAAAAGGAAATCTTCATTATATTTGCCACGATCCTGGGATCTGCCCCTTCAAGGCTTTCCTGCCCCATATATACTCCTATTATCCCGGTAATGACAGCCATGCTTAAAGTATGTCCCGCCGATCTCATTGTGGCAAGGATCGATGAAGTTATCCCATGATCGCAGGCGTTCACCGATGACATGACCTCTTTGGTATTGGGAGCCGCAAAAAAGGCAAGTCCAAGACCTGACAGCGCCAATACCGGCACAGTGAGCCAAATATCGCTGTCTTTTGCCATGATTCCCGCCATGGATGCACCAAGCAAAAGAGCGGCAATACACAGGACCATGCCCGCTGACGACAGGATCCTGGGCGGATACTTGTCAGAAAGCTTTCCCATTACAGGAGAAAGAACAGACATTATACCCGGCGACACTACGAGCAAAAGGCCTGCCTGCTGCGGATCCATGCCCATAACCCCCTGCATATAGATGGAAAGAAGGTATGTCAGTCCAAAATTTGAGCCAAAGTTCATCATTGTCGCCAGGCTGGCGGAAGCGCAGGTTTTGTTCCGGACAAATTCATTTATATCTAACATGGGGCGTATTACCGATGTCTCCCTTTTAACAAAAAAGATCATCATGATGATGCCGGCTGCCAGCAAGACAGGCCCGGCACCAGACGAAAGGAGTTCGGATAGTCCGTACATGACCAGGATCATAAATCCCATATAAAGGGCCATGCCTGTCATATCCATATGTCTGTCACCATTTTTTCCGCCATAAGGCTTGTCCTGCATTTTTTTCAGAGCCACAAAAAAAGCTGCCGCTCCTATGACTGCCGAGACTGCAAACACAGAACGCCACCCGAAATGATGGTTTAGGATTCCGCCCACGGCAGGTCCTGCAGAAAGTCCCCCATAGTTTGCGCATGTGACATATCCCAGCGCTTTTCCACGGCGGTTTTCCTCCTCTGAATTGACAAGGACAGCTATATTGGTGCTGAATATCATAGAAGCTCCGACACCCTGCGCTGCCCTGCAAATTATAAGCATGGCCATATTAAAAGAAAATGCAGCGGCTGTACAAGCCAATGTAAAGATAAATATCCCCCATCTGAGGATAAGATTCTTTCTGCCGGTATCAGCGATCTTTCCGAAGGGAACAGTAAGCGCCGCACATGTAAGCATATAAACCGTTATTATCCAGCCTGCTTCTGCGGCGCCCGTCTGAAAATCCCTTTCGATGGCTGGTACTGCCAGGTTCAGGGCACTTCCCATAAAAGTAGTTATAAATGATGTTGCAGCCGATACCAGAATGACGCTTTTCTGCGTACACACAGGTGATTTCTTTTCCATACAGGATATTATGTGTATTTGCAGAAAAGTGATACGATGATTTTAAAGAATTATGCAGATAAAGTAATCCTTTCCGTCATCGCTGATCTTTTGAAGCGATCTTTGTATCTTTCCCCTGAGCGATTCGGGCATGTCGTTGACTTTGCTCTCCATCTGTTCTGTTACCATCTCTCTCAGGGATTTGCCAAACAGATTTGTATCCCAGATCTCATCGCCTCCCTTTTCAAACTGGCCAGTAAGGGAGTCTGCTAGTTCTGCCGACTGGCTTTCCGTACCCACCAGCGGTGAGACTTCGGTGGAAATGTCAGTCCTGATGATATGCAGGCACGGGGCCTTGGCCTTCATACGCACGCCATATTTATTTCCCTGTCTGAACACTTCAGGTTTTTCAAGAGCCATTTCAGAAAGCTTCGGAGCCACTATCCCGTAGTCTGTTGTCTGGGCCTGTTCGATCGCTCCTTTAATATTATCATATGCCCTTTTCGCTTCAGTGTACTCCCTGAGCAGCGTAAAAAGCTGTCTGTCCCCGCTGACCGGTGCATCCATGAGCTCTTCTATCACTTTATAGTACAGCGACGGCTCCAACTTGGGTTCTATGCTTACTATGCCCTTTGACATGTCTGCCCATGATATTTTAGCTGATCTTACCACTCTGCCATCAGCTATGTCATTGCAGCTTTCCATCACCTGGCCGATATTTTCAAATCCGTCCATCCAGTTTCTGACACTTTCTATCATCGTAGCCTTTATCCAGTGATCTTCCGGCAGGGCGTCAAGATATCCCGGCAAGTCAAACCTGATCTCTGAGGCGGGGAATTGGTATATGAGTTTTTCAAACAGTTCATCAAAGTTCTCCTCTGACATCTTCTGGCAGTTTGCAAGAAGTACAGGCACCTGATATTTTGCTTCCAGTTCTGCTGCAAGTTCTTTGCTCTTGGCACTTTGAGGCGTTGCTGAGTTAAGTATTATAATGAACGGCCTGTGCAGTTCTTTCAGCTGCCCCACAGTCTTTTCCTCTGCTTCCAGAAAGCTGTTCCTTGGCAGTTCTCCGAAACTTCCGTCAGTCGTGACGACTATCCCTATGACCGAGTGATCTTTTATGACCTTTTCCGTTCCTACTTCTGCCGCCTTGCTGAACGGCACCTGTTCCTCAAACCATGGAGTGGTGACCATTCTCTCCTTTCCGTCCTCCATGTTGCCCAGCGCACCTGGTACAAGATAGCCTACGCAGTCTACCAGCCTCACATTGAATCCGGCTCCTCCTTTAGTGTTGACCCTGACGGCTTCGGGAGGTATGAATTTCGGTTCAGTGGTAGTTATGGTCTTTCCTTCTCCGCTCTGGGGCAGTTCATCCATTACTCTTGTTTTTTCATAAGGGTTTGCCATATTCGGAAATACCAGTACATCCATGAACCGCTTAATAAATGTTGATTTTCCTGTGCGGACCGGCCCGACTACTCCTGCATATATATCTCCTCCGGCCCTTGTGGCAATATCCTGATAAATTGATGTGCTTATCATATAACCCCTCCGCATAATCGTCCTGATAAGACAAATATATGAGCGTAAAGACGGAATATTCACTTTTTCTGCGCTTACTGGACGAAGGTCGCCTCTGTTTTACACCGGAAAAACTGATATCCTGTGCTGACCAAATGCGGTGTGCGAGGGGGTCCCTGTGCTGACCAAATGCGGTGAACAGGGTTCCCCTGTACTGACCAAATGCGGTGTATGTGGGCCCCCTAAAAAACATCAGACACGAAGATTAGGGGGAGCCACTCCCCCTGAAAATATGTTTTTTCGCAGTTCAGGGGGGATCATTCTTCCATATATTTACATTTTCTCTGGTCTCCCTTATTAGAAATGTGGATTATATGCCAATACTCCATATTCTGCTCCCCCTATATCTTCTAAACAATAAAAAACAGGGGGAAGTCATCCCCCTGAATAGCCTAAAAATATGAAGATCGGTGGAGGCGCTCCCCCTGAAACTTACTTTTTCGTCAAAATGGGTGGTATGGACACCCTCCTGCTGAACATTTGATCAACTCTCCTGAAAATCCGATCAATCATCCTGCTGAACATTGCTGGCCGCTCCATGAAAGAACAAGATAGCCTCTCTGCAGAAAGCGGCTATCTTCCTGGAGGAAAGGCCAGTCTGTCCGGTCCTCCTGCCCCGCTATTGGGCAATCTCGCCTGTCAGGCTGAAAGTATTGGCGCCGGTTATCCTGACATTCACCAGTTTACCTTCAAGCCCATCTCTGCCATGAAAATTGACAAGTTTGAAGCTGTCAGTCCGCCCTTCCCATGCGGAAGAACCATTCCGGCTCCTGCCGTCCACCAGTACTTCCTTTACCGAACCGATATATCCTGCGTTCTTAGATGCCGCAGACTTGTTTATCACATCGACCAGACGGTTAAATCTGCTGTGTTTGATATCTTCCGGTATCTGATCCGGAGATTTGGCCGCAGGAGTACCCTCTCTCATGGAATATAAAAAAGTAAATGCCGAATCATAGCCGACTCTTTCTGCCAGATCCAGGGTATCCTCAAAATCCTTTTCAGTCTCTCCCGGAAAACCTACGATTATATCAGTTGAAATGGCTATGTCCGGTACAGCGTCCCTGAGCTTTTCAACCAGACTGAAATACCGTTTCCGGTCGTACTTTCTGTTCATGGCCTTGAGGACCGCATCCGAGCCGGACTGGACAGGCAAGTGTATGTACTTGCATAACTTGTCGCAGTCCCTGAACGCTCCTATCAGCTTGTCGGACAGATCTTTTGGATGGCTTGTCATGAACCTGATCCTTTCAATGCCTTCTACTTCAGCCAGCATATAAATAAGATCGGTAAAGTCAGCTTCCTCGCCTTTATATGAATTTACATTCTGTCCCAGAAGCGTTATCTCTCTTACTCCATCGGCGGAAAGATGGTGTACTTCCCTCAGTATGTCCTGTGGTCTGCGGCTGCGCTCACGGCCTCTGGTATAGGGAACTATGCAGTAACTGCAAAAGTTATTGCATCCATACATTATATTTACAAAGCTTTTATGTCTGAACAGCCGTTCCGCCGGCAGGTTTTCTGTTATACCTCCGTCAGGCCATATGTCAAACTGTTTTTTCTTTTCAGTGTATAAATTTTCCAGCAGTTTAGGAAGCTCATGGAAATTATGGGTGCCGCACACAACATCCACCCAGGGGTATTTGGCCTTTAAGGTGTCTGTAATGTGCTGCTGCTGCATCATGCAGCCGCATACGCATACGGTAAAGTTTTCCTTTTCCTGTTCTTTCCTGTGCTTAAGCTGGCCCAGTGTGCCAAAAAAGCGCTTGTCAGCGTTTTCCCTGATACTGCAGGTATTGAAGATGACTATATCGGCTTCATCCCTTGAGGATGCCTGCACATATCCGTTTTCAATCAGCAGTCCTGCCATGATCTCAGAATCATGTTCATTCATCTGGCACCCGAAAGTTGTTATGTGAAATGTCCTGTTTTGCTTCAAGCTCTGTATCCTCCAAACATCTCGTTTTTCATCTCTCTGCCCATAAGAGCATCAACTGCTTTTTCTGCAGTTATCTTGTCCCTGATGAGAGCGCATATATTTTCAGTTATGGGCATTTCAATATTATATCTGTGTGCAAGAGCTTCCGCTGCTTCAGCAGTAGAAATTCCTTCCACCACCATGCCGACTTCTTCTATGGCCTTGTCAGCTTTTACTCCTTTTCCCAGCAACATACCGCATCTGCGGTTTCGAGAATGCATGCTGGTGCATGTGACGATCAAGTCTCCCAGTCCTGTTATTCCGGAAAATGTACTTTCATTGGCGCCCATAGCTTTACCCAGCCTGCACATTTCCGCAAGACCCCTTGTCATCATGGCCGCCTTTGCATTGTCACCAAATCCCATACCGTCAGAAATACCGGCGCCCAGTGCTATGATGTTTTTCAGCGCCCCGCCAAGTTCAACACCTGTTATATCGTCGTTGGTATATACACGGAACCTGTCAGTATTGAAGATTTCCTGTATCTTCCTGTCAGAGGTCTCGTCTTTGGATGCAACTGCTACGATGGTCGGAAGCTGGCGCGCCACCTCCTCGGCGTGGGAAGGACCTGACAATGTGACATACGGAACTTCAGGAAGTATCTCTCCGGCGATTTCAGAAAGCCTCATAAGGCTTGTTTTTTCGATGCCCTTGGCTACATTTACCACTGTCATATCTGTACTTATGTAAGGAGAAGCGGCAGAAAATACACTCCTGAAACTTTGAGCCGGTACAGCAAACAGCGCGATTTCCGCACCTTCCAATGCTTCCTTCATGCTGTAGGCTATCCTGATAGTTTCCGGCAATCTGACGCCGGGCAGATAATGAGGGTTTTCTCTTATCTCTTCCATAAGGGACATGAGAGATTTCTTTCTGCCCCAGAGGGAGACATCATGGCCCTTGTTCGTTAAGAGTATCGCAAGGGCAGTTCCAAAACTTCCTGCACCGATTATCCCGATCTTATTTTTCATTCTTTTCTTCTTTCTTGCTGAATAATTTAGGTTCTTCACCTTTTATGAGCCTCTTGATATTTGGTATATGCTTTATCAGTACGATAAAGGCCATCAGGCTTCCTATATAAATAAAGTCACGCTCTATGAGCCAGCATATCAGCGGGAATGAAACTGCACCAAGCAATGAGCCGACCGACATGCGCTGGGACAGGAGAACTCCTGCAGCTACCACGAACAATACCAGAAAAGCCATTAGCCAGTTTACGGCCAAAAGTGCGCCAAAGGCCGTAGCAACACCTTTGCCTCCTTTGAAGCTGTACAGGCACGGCCAGATGTGGCCGCAGAACACGGCAAGAGCACAGGCCATGGCTATCTCATCGTTGCCGAACCTGCTTCCCAGGTACACAGCCAAAACTCCTTTGCCTATGTCTATGACCAAAGTGATGACTGCGGCTTTTTTGCCTAGTACCCGAAGGGCATTGGTAGTGCCGGCATTGCCGCTGCCTTCTTTTTTGATGTCAACGCCTTTGAGCTTTCCGAGGATTATGGACGGAGAGATATTTCCGATGAAATATGCTGCGGCTACCCATATGACAAACTTAATGACATCCATCCTTATTCCTCCTTTTCGCCTTTTTCTCTGAACACGAATTTTATGGAAGTCCCGTCAAAGCCGAACCCTTCCCTTATCTTATTTTCCAGATAACGGGCATATGAAAAATGCATAAGATCCCTCTTGTTTATCTGGAAGCTGAAAAGAGGCGGCTTTACTCCTACCTGGGCAGCATAGTATATCTTGAGCCTCTTTCCCTTGTCCGACGGCGGCTGCTTCATCATGACCGCATCTGTGATAAGGCTGTTGAGCTGACCTGTAGGGACTCTCATGGCTCTGTTTTCCGCCACATACCTGACAGTCTCCATGACCTTGTTTATCCTCTGTTTTTCAATTACGGAAATAAAAATAACAGGAGCGTAGGACATGAACAGCAGTTCCGATTCCAGATTCTTTTTGTAATCCCGCATGGTGTTGGTCTCTTTGGTGATCAGGTCCCACTTGTTTACGGCCACTACTATGCCTTTGCCCGATTCATGAGCGATCCCGGCTATCTTCTTATCCTGTTCTGTCAGGCCCTCGGCTGCATCTATCATCAGCAGGCACACATCGCACCTTTCGATGGCTGCAACGGCTCTGACCACGCTGTATTTTTCTATATTTTCATTTACCTTGCTCCTGCGCCTTATGCCGGCGGTATCTATGAGCATGTATTTTTCTCCGTCTTTTTCAAAAGGCGTATCTATGGAATCTCTGGTCGTGCCGGCTATAGGAGAAACTATCACTCTGTTTTCTCCCAGCAGGCAGTTGACAAGAGAGGATTTTCCCACATTTGGCTTGCCTATTACTGCGATCTTGATGGTGTCCTCGTCCTCAGGTTCCATGTCCTTCGGAAAGCTTTCCACGATCTCATCCAGCACATCTCCAAAATTCAATTTGTTCACAGCAGATACTGCAATGGGTTCTCCAAGTCCAAGCTCGTAAAAGTCATAGAAATCTCCGGGAAGCTCCCATGGCTTGTCTACTTTGTTGACCACTAGGATGACCCTCTTTCCTGTGCGCATGAGCATCATGCCTACTTCCCTGTCGGCAGCAGTCAGGCCCTCTTTTCCATCAACTATAAAGAGGATCACATCGGCCATGTCCATGGCGATCTGAGCCTGCTGTCTCATCTGGGAAAGTATTATGTCATTGCTGCGCGGTTCAATGCCTCCCGTATCTATAAGGGCGAAAGGCACCGAATTCCATTCGGTCTCAGCATATATCCTGTCTCTGGTGACTCCGGGCGTATCTTCCACAATAGAAAGCCTCTGTCCGATTATATTATTGAAAAAAGTCGATTTACCAACATTCGGCCTGCCTACTATGGCTACTACAGGCTTACTCATCGAAAATTCCTCCTATAAATTCTTCCGGCACAAAGGCCTTCAGGTCATCTATGCCTTCTCCCACGCCTATGAATTTGATAGGCATGTCGAATTCGTCAGCGATGGTCACCGCTATACCCCCTTTGGCTGTGCCGTCAAGTTTGGTTATCACTATCCCGGTTATGTCGGTCACCTGGCTGAATTCCTGGGCCTGAGAAACGGCATTCTTGCCAGTAGTGGCGTCCAGCACAAGCAAGGTCTCCCTGGCCGCATCAGGATATTCCCTTTCTATGACACGGTTCATCTTTTCCAGTTCAGCCATCAGGTTCTTTTTATTTTGCAGGCGGCCTGCCGTATCGCAGATAAGGACATCAGCCTTTCTGGCTTTTGCCGACTGGATAGCATCATATATGACGGCCGACGGATCGGCGCCTTCCCCGTGCTTAATGACACTGACACCGTTTCTCTGCCCCCAGATGGAAAGCTGCTCTGCGGCGGCGGCTCTGAAAGTATCGGCGGCCGCAAGCATGACGGTCTTTCCTTCTTGTTTGAACCTGTGAGCCAGTTTTCCTATGGTGGTAGTCTTTCCTCCGCCGTTGACGCCGATGACCAGTATTATCAGCGGTGTCTCGCCGGAAATCAGGTTCCGTTCGCCCTTGTCAACCAGCCGGGTCATTATCCCTTTGAGGGCTGTCTTTACGCCTTCCGGCTGTGTTATATACTGATTTTTGACTGTATCTCTCAGTTCTTCCATGATATTCATGGTGGTCTCCATGCCGATGTCAGAGGTTATGAGTATTTCCTCCAGCTCATCCATCAGCTCTTCATCCACTTCGGCCCTTGCCATTATCACATCGCTTATCCTCTCGGACAGACGGCCGAAAAAAGATTTTTTTTCCTTAAAAAGCGACATATATCCCCCTTTCTGTCCATCCCATTCGGGAGCCGCATATCAAGCTCACAGTTCAAAATCATCTCCCATTCTCAGGGATATCACTTTTGAGATCCCCTGCTCAGGCATTGTCACACCGTAAAGAACATCGGCATGCTCCATCGTAGCTTTCTGGTGGGTAACGATGGCAAACTGTATATCTTTAAAGTTGCGCAGATATTTTCCGAACCTGTCGATATTGTTGTCATCCAATGCCGCCTCGACCTCGTCAAGTATGCAGAAAGGCGTAGGTCTTGTCTTGAGCACTGCGAACATCAGCGCTATGGCGGTCATGGTCTTTTCGCCGCCGGACATCAGATTGATATTCTGCAGCTTCTTTCCGGGCGGCTGTGCGATTATCTCAATGCCTGACGACAGTGGATCCTCCTCGTTGTCCAGTCTCAGCTCCGCATGGCCTCCGCCGAAAAGCTGCTTAAATATCGCTTCAAAATTTATCACTACCTGATCAAAATTGCTTTTGAATTTGGTCTTTATGGTCTTTTCCATGTCATCCACAATGACCTGAAGCTGATCCATGGCCTCGGTAATGTCTTTTCTCTGTTCTGTGAGGAACTGGTACCTTTCGCTTACCTGGGCATATTCTTTGATCGCACCCACATTTACATCGCCCAGTTCTTTTATGCGTTCCCTTATTTCCCTGCTCTCTTTCTGGGCTGACGACATGACGAAATCCTCTTTTCGCATCTCAAGCGCCTGCAGATAGGTTATCTCAAAGTCCTCCCAGAGCCGTTCCTTGAGGGTGTCCAGCTGTGTCTCATTTTTTGCCAGCCTGATCTCCTGGCGGTATTTCTGGTCCTGATAATCGTTAAGCTGCCGGCGCAGTTCTTCCTGCTCTGCTTCAAGCTTCTCATTGGCAGCGGAAATGGCAGATTTTTCTTCAGTTACCCTGGAAATGTATTCTGTAAGCTCGTCTCTTTCTTTGGATTTTGCAGTTACCTTATCTTCCAGGCCTGCCGAACCTGATGTTATGTCATTTCTTTCATTGACATATGCTTCAAGCAGGTTTTCCTTTTCTCCGATCTGGATGTCCAGCTCTTTTATGCTGTCCTCTACCCGTCTGAGAAGGCTTAGTATGTTATCACGCTCGCTGTCTTGTCTGTTCTTTTCTATCCTGGCAGCGGTGATCTCTTCTGCGGCTTTGTCGGCTTCAGCCTTGGTTTTTTCATATGCTTCCATCAGCCGTCCGGCTTCTGCTTTGGCTTCATCGGCTTCTTTGTCACAAAGATCTGCCTCGTCATAAAGCTGTTTTTCCATTGCGGACGCTTTCTCAAGATCTTTTTCTATATTGACAAGCTGTTCTCTCTGTTTTTGGGCGCTGTCTTCTGTTTCACGAGCCGCAGCGCCTGCCGCCTGTATCTTTACGGCAAGCTGGCTTGCGGTCATCTTAAGATCGTCCGCTGCTGCTTCTTTTTCTTTTATTGAATGAACCAGCTGCTCAAGGTCTGCCTTGTGATCTTTCAGCCTCTTTTCTGCCTCTGCCGCATGGGCTTTCAGATCCTCTATCCTTGACGCCAGCATATTTATTTCTTTTTTTCTTTCCAGCAGGTTTGCAGTGTTATTTTTGTATCTGCCTCCTGTCATTGCTCCGCTGGCGTTGACCACTTCCCCTTCAAGGGTGACAAAGCGTACACCGCTGCCGGTTTTCTTGGAAAGGGATACGGCATCATCCATAGTTCCTACCACAGCAACCCTTCCGAGAAGATAAGTAAATATGTCTCCATATCGTTTATCGAATTTTATAAGGTCACACGCAAGGCCTTTCATTCCTTCTGCGTTCCTGACATTTTCAGGCAGAGACGCCCTGACTGCCTTTATGGATTCTACAGGCAGGAAAGTCAGCCTTCCGGCCTTATTTTCTTTCAGTGCTCTGATGGCAGCTTTTGCATCGTCATCCTTTTCACATACTATGTTCTGTATCGAAGCTCCCATGGCGGTTTCGATGGCTGTTTCAAGGCCTGACGGCACAGTCATCAGATCGGCGGTTACGCCTTTTATGCCTTTCATGCCTCTTTTCATTATGAACCTGACTGCCCCGCTGTATCCTTCATAGTTGTTTTCCATTTCCTCAATGGTCTTCATGCGGGCAGTGTCCCTGCTTTCCTGTATGCTCAGGTGGCTGATCTGCCTTTCGTTCTCTCTTATACCTTCTTCTGTCTTTTGTCTTTCTGCACGCAGTTTATGCAGTTGGCCTGCAAGTTCCTCAGCCGATTTGTCGCAGGCTGCCTTCTCCTCACTGAGCCGCTGGATGTCTGCCGTACTGTCGGCTTTAGCCTGTTCAAAGCGGGCCTGTTCACCCGCTATCTGTTCCCTTCTCTGCTCAAGAGATGCTTTGTAGCTTTCCATGCTCCTGGCCTCTGATCTTTTGGCCGCACTGCGGTTATAGAGGGTATACATGGAATTTCTGTTTTCATCTATCCTTTCTGTCAGCTGTGAAACCTCTGCGTTTATCTGGGCTGCGGCAGTGATCTTTTCCTGCAGGAGGAGTTCTGTTCTGTTCAGCTTTATTGCCGCCTCTTTGTCCCGTTCCCTGAGTTCACCGGCAGAATGGTCCTCCCGGAGCTTCCTTTCTTTAAAGGCTTCGATTTCTTCTTCTGTTCTCTGAAGATCTTTGGCAAGTGCGCCGAGTCTTTCATTGTCAACACGGCTCTTTCCTGTCAAGTCGCTTATTTCTTCAACGGTCTGAAGAAGTTTATCTCTTGCCTGGCTTCCAAGTTTGTCCAGATCATCGGCCTTCTGGCGGTTGCTGTTTACAGAGCTGTCTATCTGGGCTTTTTTTGCAGATAGTTCTCCTATTTTGCCGCTGACATCATCTATATCATGACGGGCAGCATTGCTGGAGCTTTCAAGTTTTTCTACGCTCCTGAGAGTTATGTTTATCTCCAGTTCTCTTGAACGGTCCCGGAGTTTGAGATATTCCTGGGCTTTCTGGCTGTCCTCCCTGAGACCGCCGATCCGGCTTTCTATTTCTCCTATTATATCGTTTACTCTTTCAAGATTGGCTGATGCAGATGAAAGTTTACGCTCAGACTCAGCCTTTTTGCTTTTGTACATGACAACGCCGGCGGCCTCTTCGAATATTTCCCTCCTGCTTTCAGGCTTGCTGCTCACGATATCCGCTATACGGCCCTGACCTATGATTGAGTAGCCTTCAACACCTATGCCGGTGTCCATTATCAGCTCTCTTATATCTTTAAGACGGCACTGGTTGTTGTTGATAAGGTACTCGCTTTCTCCTGACCTGTACATGCGCCTTGTTATGGCCACCTCATTGTAATCTATTGGCAGGATCCCTGCCGTGTTATCTATGACAAGAGTAACTTCAGCCATGCCTCTGGATTTGCGGCTGGCTGTGCCTGCAAAGATGACTTCCTCCATCTTGCCTCCCCTGAGCATTTTAGGGCTCTGTTCCCCAAGTACCCAGCGTATGGCGTCACTGATATTGCTCTTTCCGCTGCCGTTGGGCCCGACTATGCATGTGACTCCCTCATGGAATTCTATGACGGCAGGCTCGGCAAAGGATTTGAACCCGTGCATCTCCAGTCTTTTAAAGTACATTACTTTTCGCTCCTCTTTAAAGTATCAAGGGCGGCTTTGGCGGCATTCTGCTCCGCTTCTTTTTTGCTTTTGCCGCTGCCCTCTCCTAAAACTTTACCGTCACACGAAAGATGTACAAAAAAAGTCTTGTCGTGGTCTGGTCCTTCTTCCCTGTCAATCTCGTATGAGATGATACGGCTGCGTCCTCTTTTTTGCAGCACCTCCTGGATCTCAGACTTGTAGTCTGAAAAAAGCTTCCCCTGGACAGCCGCTTCAATGGTCTCTGCAAATGTACGCAGCACAAAATCCCTTGTCCGGTGATACCCGCCGTCAAGGTAAAGAGCCCCTATGACTGCTTCCATGGCGTCTGCCAGTGTGGAAGTTCTTTCTCTGCCTCCAGTCACCTCTTCGCCGTGTCCCATTAAGATATACTTTCCCATTTCTATCTTTCTTGCGGCTGCGGCAAGGGACTCCTCGCATACTATGCTGGCTCTAGTTTTGGTCAGCTGTCCTTCTGAACTTTTCTCCATTTTCTGAAAGAGTTCAGCGCTGACTATCGCATCAAAGAAAGCGTCTCCAAGAAATTCCAGCCTTTCATTGTCCTGATGCTTAGTATTCTTTTCTCTGTTATATGAGCTGTGGGTAAGGGCTCTCTCAAGCAGTCTCTTGTTCCTGAAACAGTATCCTATCATCTGCTCAAATTCGTTAATACTCACTTAATGTTATCTCCTCGATCTCCAATACAGAATTTTGGATCTTATCTACAACATGCTCGCTGACATATGGTATTCCTTTGAGTATAGTATTCTTTACGGCATTGGCATTGGAGGATCCATGCATCTTTACAATAGGCCCTCTTACTCCCAGGATCGGCGCTCCGCCGTATTCTGAATAGTCAAATTCTTTTTTCAGTCCTTTGATCTTGTCAAGTAAAAGCGCTGCTCCCAGTTTGGCTTTCACACCGTCTGTAAATCTCTGCTTGATGACCTGAAGGATATTCCATGCCAGACCTTCGGTAAGTTTCAAGAGGACATTTCCGGTAAATCCATCTGTGACGATAACATCACATGCTCCCTTTGGTACTTCTCTAGCCTCAACATTGCCTGTAAAGTTCAGATGACTCTGTTCAAGCAGGTCATATGCTGCTTTTGTCAGGGTAGAGCCTTTGGCCGCTTCGGCTCCGATGTTCACAAGGCCCACCCGCGGCTGTTCTCTTCCCAGGACTTTTTCCATATAAATGCTTCCCATCATTCCGAATTCCAGCAGATTATTTGGCTTGCAGTCTGCATTTGCTCCGGCATCCACCAGAAGAGACGGTATGCCGCCTATTATAGGATAAATTGATGCCAAAGCAGGCCTGTCGATCCCCTGTATCCTTCCCAGTATGAAAAGGCCTCCCGCCAGCAGGGCTCCTGTGGAACCGGCAGAAATAAAGATATCTCCCTCGCCATGTTTGACCATATTTATCCCCCTGACGATAGATGAATCTTTTTTTGATCTTACAGCCCTTACGGGGGCCTCATCATTGGATATGATCTCTGTTGCATTTATGACTGATATCTTATCTGCATCATATCTGTGATTATCCAATTCTGCTCTTATTTTTTCTTCCTGTCCTATTATAAGGATCTGGTGTTCAATTTCTCTTGAAGCAAGAACTGCTCCCTCTACTATGGCCTCCGGCGCATTGTCTCCGCCCATGCCGTCGAGAATTATCTTCATGCTGTTCCTCCTTTGCCCGGGCACAAATATACATATTTTATCTTAGCATAAAATACCGGAATTGCCAATAGGCCCAATGGGCAAAACCTACACTCAATGGTCAAAACCTCACGAAAAAACCCGGACGCCGTAACTGGCGTTCCGGCGTAAAACCGCCCTAAACACCAGATTCAGCATCATCTTAATCCCCAAAAAGTTAAAGGCCAACGCTCATTTTAGCGCCGACCTTTTAACACGATCGCATATTATTATTTTTGGATCACGGGCATCTTAGCGCATTTTGCACCGGCAATGAGCAGCATCTCCTCTGATACATGCATCTGCTATCCTTGCAGGCTGTATCCGATGCTCCGGATTTGCTAACATGTTCGGAACGGCGGCAAGATCTCCTATCTGGTTTTCCGCGCTGCTGCCCTGAGCTTTCTGCCCGCAGACTGTCTGTGGCTGCGCCCCGTGGGGATCAGCCGGTCTCAGACAGTCTGCTGTATCACCGTTTACATTTCATCATGATTTTTATATACTATCTTGCCGCCTACCATGGTCATGACAGGCAGTATATCTTTGATCTCCATAGGATCGACTGTAAATATATCACGATCCAGAAGGACCACATCTGCATAATATCCTTCCTTTATCCTGCCCTTGCGGTCTTCCATAAACTCAGCATAAGCGCTTTCTATGGTATATGCATCTATTGCGGTTTCCACATCAACACACTCTTCAGGATAAAAACCGTCTTCCGGCCGTCCTTCTCTGTTTTTTCTCGTTACAGCCATATATATGTTCGGGAAAGGATTACAATCTTCGACCGGACAGTCGGTACCATAAGAAAGGTGTACGCCCTTTCTGATCAAAGTACCAAAAGCATAAGAAGTTGACGCCAGTTCCTTACCGCAGAGTTCCTCAACGATGCTCATGTCATAATCAAGGAAGATCGGCTGGGCAAACACCAAAATACCTTTTTCAGCAATCCTGTCCAGCAGTTTCTGGTCTGTGATCTGGCAGTGTATCAGCCCGTGCCGCAGTTTATTTTCACCATCAACAAAAGCGTGTTCATAACAATCGATGGTCTTTTCAATCGCCTCATCGCCTATCACATGAGTCACTACCTGCATGCCGTGTTCTTTGGCCATCTGGCAGTACTTTTCCATTTCTTCGGGTTTTATCCACTCAAGGCCGTGATTGTCTCTGTCCCCAGCATATCCGTTCTTCATGAAAGCTGTTCGGGCGCCAAGACTGCCGTCTTTAAACAGTTTCAAAGGTCCAAGGGTCAGCCATGAGTCTTTTTCATACTTGCCTTCGGCAAATTCACCATTTTCCAGATAATCTGCAAAAGCTTCGATATCGTTGAAGCATACCTGATGCCTGTATCTGATCAGAGCCTCGCCATTATCATATATGTCATGAAACATTTTAAAAGCGGCAGGTCCATCCATGAATGTGGTACCCACATCGTTGCTCTGTATACTGGTCAATCCATGTGAGACAGCATATTGCATGGTATCGAGCATTATCTGCCTTCTTTCCTCCATTGAGAAATCAGGAATTATGGCCTTGGCGATATTGCAGGCGTTTGCAGTGAAAATACCGTTTGGATAGCCGTCATCCCCTATCAAAAAATCTCCATCCGGAAACTGAGGTGAGTTTCCGTCTATTCCCAGAATTTCAATGAGCTTTGTATTAGTTGAAACGATATGTCCGCACACTCTTTCAAGTACTATAGGATATTCTGTACTGATCTTGTCCAGATCATGCCGGTCCGGAAGTCTGTCGCCGTCCGTAAAAAGATCCTGATTCCAGCCTATGGCATGCATACCGTTCCTGACCCTTTCAGGATGTTTCTCCGCAAACTCTCTGCAAATCCGGATCATTTCGTCAATGGATGTGACTCCATCGATCTGAGCCTGGTTCAGCGTCTCGCCAAACTGCATAAAATGCATATGAGAATCATTAAGACCCGGTATGAGAGTCCTGCCACGGCAGTCTATGATATGTGCTGCATCACCGCCTGAGCTGAGGATCTCTTCGTCTGATCCTACCTTTTTTATGACCCCGTTTTCTATCAGAACAGCCTGAGCATAGCGCCCCTTTTCAAGGTATACTTTAGCATGATAAAGAATCGTTTTCATCTTACTCCACTTCTTTCTTATTTTTCTTTTTGTTTTTCACATCAAATATGTAATATACTATGTCTCCTGCTGCCAGTACATTAAACACCATTCCGGTAACTACCGCCATATTGGCAAGCTGATCCAAATGCCATCAGCTTTCATCCCGTGTATGGAAATTTCCCCATAGCCAACATGAGATCATCCTATCTTCCGTTAAAAAAGCTGCGGATCTTATCCAGCTCGTTGGGTTTTTCTACCCAGTTTTCCACATAACCGCAGTTACAGCATACATAGCGGATAACAGGTATTTTCCCGAACAAGGTGACTGTGGTCGTATAGATATTATTTCCGCTCGCATATCTGCCGTTATCAGGAATGCGTTTGATTTCTGCTGAACCACATTTTGGACAGCAGTGATTATTTTTCATCTCATTTCTCTCCCACTAAAATTTCTGTCGTTGGCCCAGATAAATCCTGACTGGTCTATCAGATCATATCTCCTTCTTCTTGTATACCTTTATGGAAAGAAGCCACGATACTGCCAGCAAAACAACGGATACAGAAGTAATGACCGGAATGAGCCAGGACTGCATGGATATCATCAAATTGGCCAGATCAGCTTCTTCTCCAATGGCGCCCAGAACTCCAAAGACAGCACAAAAACCGCAGATTATCACATAAAACACGATGCGTCCTTTTTCTGCACCGAATTTAAAAATAGCAGGAAGCATCAAAGAAGGCGCCAAAATTCCCATCGCCGGCAGCAATGCGACCAAAGAAAGCACCAAATCCACATCAAAGGCATTGTTTATCGCCATTCTTGCGATCTGTCCGGCCAATGCGAGTATAACTGCAAAAGCCAGCGCAATAAGAGCTATCAGATATTTGACCGATACCAGCTGCTGCCTGGAATACGGAAATACACCAGAGTAACTGCTCCACTTGCTTTTTTCATCATAGGATATCAGGTTGACAGGGATAACGCTCGCCAGCAATATGGGATATGCTATAAGGAACGATGTATTGCCCCAGATTGAGAAAAGAGAAAACACCACTGCGATCACAACATATGCGCGACAATATTTCATCGCCATATAAAAATCTTTCAGAAGTAATCCTTTCATCTTAATCGGCCTCCTTAACCATGAAAATAAATAGCTGTTCGATATCAACGGGACTAAGCTGCAGAGCCGCCGGAACTTTATCCCGCTCTACAATGGCTTCAACACCGTATGCGGATTCCTTTTTTCCTTTTACTGCTGCCGGATCGAGTTCTGCCAGCTGGTCTGCGGAGCAGCGGAAGATCCCGTATTCTTCCATTATCCTGTCCTTTTCTTCACAGAGGAGCAATCTGCCCTTATGAAGAAAAGCGATATAATCACAGATTTTTTCAAGATCGCTCACGATGTGAGACGACATCAAAACTGCGTGGTTTTCATCCCGCGTAAATTCACTGAAAATGTCAAGGACCTCATCTCTGATGACCGGATCCAGTCCGCTGGTCGCCTCATCCAAAATAAGAAGCTTGGGATCATGAGACAGCGCTGCTGCGATACCCAGTTTCATCTTCATACCGCGTGAGAACTCTTTGAATTCTTTGTTCTCCGGCAAAGCCAGTTCTTTCATATACTTTTTATATACATCCGGGTCCCAGTTGCGGTAAGTATTTTTCATAATATTTCCCACTTGCTGCGGGGTCAGGCATTCCGGAAATCCAACCTCATCCAGGACAACACCCAGATCTTCTTTCGTAAGGGCAATGTTTTCGGTATTGTCTTTTCCAAGGATCCTGATGCTTCCCGAATCTTTCTGTGCCATTTCAAGGATCAATCGAATGGTCGTGCTTTTGCCTGCGCCGTTTTCACCGATCAGACCCATGATACAGCCCTGGGGCAATGTAAGGGTCAGATTTTGCAGTGAAAAGCCGGGATAGGATTTGCATAGATCTCTGATCTCAAGAGCATTCATCGTTTTATTCCTCCATCATATAATCGAACATTTCAAGGATCTCTGTTTTTGTAAGGTTACAGGAAACTGCCAGCCGGGCGATCTGCTCCATATGTTCTTCAATCTTTTTCAGATTTGTCTCCCGCAATAGCTCAACATTCTTTGCAGCTACAAAGCAGCCTTTGGCCGCTATGGTATATATGAACCCCTCTTTTTCAAGCTCGTCATACGCCCGTTTGGTCGTTATCACGCTGATCCTCAGATCTTTTGCCAGATTGCGGATAGAAGGCAGCGGATCGTCTTCCTGCAAAGTTCCGTTTATTATCTGTTCTTTGATCTGCGTATATATCTGGTCATAGATTGGTGCACCGTTTTTATTATCTATGAATATGTTCACCAGATCGCCTCCTTTGTGTTCTCTGTATAGGTACAGTATATACAGTTATAACAGTTTTGTCAATGCTGATCTTAAAAAACTGAACATGATGTATAAAGAATGCTGTCCGATATTTCCTTTGCTTCTATGCAGATTTACTGTACCGGCAAGATGTGGAGCATGATCTGCCTTACAGGCGCAGTCCGGACAATCCTGAGGACACAAAAAATCCACCGCAGATAACCAAGTGCTGTCTCCTGTCCTCACGGGCAGATCTTTCCCCTGACGGATGAGATCCCGCCTTGTTATCCAGATGGATTTTTCTCATCTATGGATTGATTAAATATGCCATGCAGCATATCTGCCACCCTGCATCCATACGGAAGCCCTGCTCCCATGGAAATAAAAATGGCGCCGGATAAAAGTGCTGACAAAGTTCCACCCTATCCTATCACTTTGATCACATTTCCATTTGCGTCTTTGATTTTTGTCGGTACCACTTCGATGGTCACAGGAGATGCTGTCATCGGATAAATGCCTGCATGGGACTGGAGTCTACCGCATAGTTCCTCCAAGGCGGCTGCCGGCAAGGTTAATGTGACCATATCATCCTCTTCGGTTACCTTTGCCTCCATTCCCGGACTGAATAAAACAGCATTCTCCCTGCTCTGGATAAGCAGCGTTCGTCCCTTGCCTACTCTCGCCTTCAACATATCAGCAGCAGTAATGTCATGTCCGGCGCCTATGCGGATCGTAATATGGCCGTTTTCTGAACGCACATCCAGTTCATCCATATAAAGAAATGCGGTGGATGAGCCGTCTTTTGCCATCCCTTCCTGCCAGGCTCTGTAAAAATCAGAGTTTTCCATCATGGAGCTGCGGGAAAGGTCAGTAACACATAACGGGCAATATTCTTCCATGGCCGCTAAAAACTTTTCTCCATTCCAACACATCATTGAGTTCATCTCATCTTCTGTGATACCGACGACCTGCAGAAATGTCATTGTCCCATTGGGAGTGTCCTTCTCCGCCAGTTGCGGATCTGTTCTGAAACCTAAAGCGGTGAGCTTGGTATCCGTCTCCAGAGCAATAGGCCCGTTTGCATTCATATGATGCCCAGGTCCGAACACATTACCGCTGGAAAACACATAGCGGGCAAGATTTTGCAGCAAGCTGATGGGCCATGCCGGAGGCTCGACCTCGTCGCCACGCTTAAGCCGGAAAGTCAGTTCAAAGCCATAACCGCTCACACTGGGATCATCGCTTTCTTTTTCATACAGTTCGGTAAAGCCATAGGTCACATAATGCCAGTGAGGAATACCTTTCTGGCTTTTCCAGACCTCCACGCCATCCAGCGGATCGCTCCCTCCCAGGAAATACGGTATGACCGTGCCATAGTAAAGGCCCTCCTGATCGGGATACAGTTGGTGCATTGCCTCTGCAATGGCGTCAAAGCCTGCCTGTGTAAATTCTTTTTCATTACACATAAGTCTGCCTCCTTATTATACATAAAATCTGCGGTGCCGTCCGCCGTCATCCTTTGAGTTCTCAGATCATTCAAAGTTTATCATCAGAAGTCCAGCAGGATGGGAACTTGCTGTTCTTCCGAAAACCTCATTGCACGCCAGAATATGGAAAAGGCAAATTTGGCAAGGGAGTCCGTATCATACTCGGTATGCTCCATAATGTCTGCTTTGCTGTACTGTCCATCCGGCCCTATGGTGCCGTCTGCCGGATACCCCTCCGTATCTGCCCAATCAAGGATGGTATCCTCATCAGCCTGCCACGCCAACCGGTTCAGCTTCTCCAGCTCCTTTCTAAGTCCGCCCGCCGTACCTATAACGGCAGTGTCATCGTTGGGCAGCGGACCTCGGAACATAAAACTGTCCGACAGAGGAAGCCACCATGTGGCACCGCGAAACAACGACCACATTCTCTCTTTATCTTTCGCAAGACGGACGATCAGCGGGTTTTCGCCAAAGTTCCATCCCTTTTCCACCGTTGGCGGCACAGTATCCCCATAAGTATGACAGGCGGCCACCAGCAGCATGGCTCCCAATGCGTCCCAGTCTGGTTTATCGGTATAATATGGCTTTTCGTTATTTTCCGTCCATGGAGTGTAAGCGGGCTGGTCCGGCTGAGAAATGGCGTTCAGGATCTTATCCCGCCAGTTCTCCACAATTTCCTGTACTTCAGCAGGGCTAAGTTCCCCATCGTCGGCAGCTTCGCCCTGCGGCGTGATTTTCTGAAATGTATATCCGTTTTCCTCAGCCCACTGCTGGACAACGGTTTTCCAGTTGTGTGAGTAATACCGGGTCAGCGTCCCGGCATAGATGTCAAGTCCCATGACAATGCCTCCTTTTCTGTCAGGCTTACATCGGCAGGCAAGATGCACCATTCACCTGTTCCTTATTATACCTTTCCACCCCCAGCAGACAGTTTCACTATCTGCCTGTCCATATCGATATCTATTGTTTTTAATTATATCATAATTCATAAAATGTGGGAAACACATGTCCTTCATTGTCAAGTCCAAAATATCAACAGTCAAAAAATCCCGCCTGATGATCTCACAGGCGGAATTCCTTATAAATCTACTTTCTCGAATCGTTTCACAGAAATCCGGTATGCCACTGAGAGCAGTATTATATAGCATACGATCCCGATCAGCAGGATGGGAAGCTGCCTCAGCTGATCTTGCACAGCATAACTGTCCAGCCAGGCAAGCGCCGGAATATGGACTGCCCCTTCCACGATGACCATTAACAGCAGCATAGGCACCGCAGCGATCACAAACGCTTTACCGGCTTTATACCCGTTTTTATAATAGGCCGGAAAAAATACCAGATCGAAAACAGCGTAAATGATAAGCCCCAGCCCATACCAAGCCACTGTTGCGTCAATCCCGACCGGATTGCTCTCCACTTGGAGGATTCCCCGCAGAACAACACAAGGAATGGAGATCAGCAGCTGGAACAGCTGGATGGAAACGATCAGCTGACATTTTCCCTTCACGCTCTCCCGCTTGGTAACAGGAAGAATGGCGGTATACCAGGCGTCATTGGTTTCCCTGGCATAAAGGAAAGTAATATAGGGAGCTAAGCAGCCGAACATGAAGATCACAGTATAAGGATATGCCGGCACGACCACAAGACATCCCAAAAATGCAAAGACAATAGATGTGGGATGGGCGGCAAGCATCAGTTCTTTATAGAGCAGTTTCATCTAAGGTCCTCCCTTCTGTACGCAGCATGATCTCCTCCAAAGTAAGCGGGTTGGTATCTTCTGCTGTTTTCAGGTGCTCAAATGAATGCAGAAATGTATCTTTGTCTGCACTCTGCAGGACCTTTCCGTTTTGGATATAGGTGATGTCATCAGCACATCGGTCCAGATCAGAAGTAATATGGGTGGAAAACAGGACGGATCGCTTTCCGTCTTTTACGATGCGGGTGAAGATATGAAGGATCTCATCCCTTGAAACCGGATCCAGCCCGGAAGTCGGTTCGTCCAAAAGATAAAGGGTGGCGTGATGTGATAATGCTAATGCCAGCAGGTACTTTACCTTCATTCCGTTGGAAAGAGACCGGAACTGCTTGTCCTCATCCAGAGAAAACTGGCGGAGATAATCATTATACCGTTCCTGATCCCAGTCTTTATAAAACCGCCGGGTAACAGCGGTAATGGCGGAGAGCTTTTTCAGCGGATAAAAGTCAATCCCTCCAAACACAACGCCGATGTCCTGCTTACATTCCTTTTCATTCGCATAAAAATCCTTTCCCAGCATAGTGACCGTTCCGGATTCTGGCCGCACCATGTTCAGAATGGATTTGAGTGTTGTACTTTTGCCTGCTCCGTTTTTGCCGATCAGTCCCATAATGCGCCCAGGCTTTACTGAGAAAGAAATGTCTTGCAATGTAAACCCCGGATACTGCTTGCTCAGGTGCTCAACCTGCAAAAGCTCTGTCATAGATTTTCCTCCTTTTCATCGCTTAGCATATCCCGCAGAAAAGCGATATTGCGCAGTACGGTATCTCCGGGCACCAAAGCGATACCGGCGCTTTCCGGGTTTTCGTCTCCCAGTACCACAAGAAGATCTCCCTGCTTGATATGGAAAAGGTCCCGTGCTTTTTTGGGAAGAACGATCTGCCCTCGCTCTCCCACTTTAACCGTACCAAAAAGATGCTTGCCTCGCGGCGGTATGGGCATATGCTCTTGCTCTTGGTCGTAGTGGATAAGGGTATCCACCGAGACATCGTAAAGCTCTGCCAAAGCATCGCAGTTAAGGATATCGGGAACCGTTTCACCCGACTCCCACTTTGCCACGGCCTGCCGGGTCACGCCGACTTTTTCCGCCACTTCTTCCTGGGAATATTTATGATACTGCCGCAGCGCAGTTAAATTCCGAGAAATCATATTTGTTTGTTTTTTCATGTATTTCCAGCCTCCTTGCTCATATTATATCGCATTCTTTCCGGATTTCTACCAACAGACGCTGACAAAAAGTGTTCGGATTGGTTGCGTGCTTTCAATAACACTTTATTTGTATATTGACAATACAGTATGACATACAGTATAATGACATTAGGAGGTGACGCTGATGGGAGAAGAAAAAGATTTATTATCCTCTTTGCTTTTGGAGCTTCGCAGAGGCACACTGACAATTAGCGTACTCAGCCAGATGAAAGAACCGAAGTATGGGTATGCTTTGGTACAGAGCTTGGAAGAAAAAGGCGTTGCCATTGACCCCAACACCTTGTATCCTCTCCTTCGCCGGCTTGAGAATCAGGGGCTTTTGGAAAGCAAGTGGGAAACCGGTGGCGCAAAACCGAGAAAGTATTATCAGCGGACAACATACGGAACGGAAATTTATGAGAAGCTGAAAGCATACTGGCAAAACTTATCTGCCGGAATGGAACGGTTATTGAGGGAGGAAGAATCATGACGCCAAATGGAAAGGAATATATGGATCGATATATTTATCAGGTAATTCGCCGGCTTCCCAAAGCTCAGCGAGATGAAGTGCGTATGGAGCTGGAAGAGCTGATCAGCGATATGTATACGGATAAAGGCTCTATGGAAGAGGTTCTGACTGAACTCGGCGATCCTGCTGAATTCGCAAAACAATATCAGAGCGACCAAAGATATCTGATAGGCCCGGAATACTTTGACACCTATCTGTGGTTTGTTAAAGTCGTCTTAATCTGTGCTGCCATACCGATTTTGGCTATTTCCCTGATCAATGCAATAGGAGAAATACCTACGATTACCGCGCAGAACTCTACTTCTGTTATTATCCGAGCCATTGTAGACGGTCTGATCACCGGAATTACTGATGCTGTTCTGTCCTGTGTGTCCGCATTCGGTGCAGTGACCTTGACTTTTGCCATTATGGAACGGAAGAAGGTTCAATTCGAGCTGAAAAAGGCAGAAAAATGGTCCTTAGAAAGTCTGTCGGGAGAAAGCAAAACTCCAACTTCCCGCTCCCGCTGGACGCCAAAATTCTTAGAGCCTGTACCCGATAAAAAAGCAATCATAAGTCGGGGTGACAGCATTGTAGGCATTATATTTATCGTTATTTTTAGCGTACTGCTGATTTTTGCCCCTCACTTCTTTGCTGCGTTCTTTACAGAAGACGAAACCGTAATGACTGTGCCCATTTTCAATCTGGAACAATGGGGCATCGTTCTTCCCGCCTTTATACTGAGTCTGCTGATCGGTCTCGCAGACGAGATATTACGCTTGATTGTCGGTGTCTACTGCAGACTGGTAATGATCAGTAATATCGTGTGCGGAGTCCTTCAAATTGTATTGAGCATCGTTGTGTTAAAGGTTTTACCCATTTGGAATCCGAATTTTGCACTTGAGATTGAACGGGTATTAGGCGATAATGTAGATACGGGAGCAAAATTTCTCACCTACTGGAACGCTGATATGGTATCCAATGGACTGCTTATCTTCATCGTGGCAATTACCATATTCGAGATAAGCGTAACGACCTACAAAACGCTCCGCTACGGTGCTTCCGTAAAAAAACGGATGAATCAGTTCTTCTAAAAATCGTGGTCTTCAGAACATTATGATTTAGAAGCAATAACGCTTGTTATCTGTGTGCTTTACAGCATTGTCGTCAGCATTTTGGTATACCGCCTTGCGCCGAAAACATTTAGATTGAGAACATAACGGGACGGCTTTGCTGTCAGAAATCCATAGAAAGAAACGGAGGATTTATTTATGAGAAAGTGTCTCAGATGTGGAACGGAAATGAAAGAAAACTGCGCCATCAAGGTAGAAGGCGCAGGATACGGAATTATAATGTCATCGGACGAAAACAAGCTGTTCGGCGGCAGGATCGGCAAGCCGAAGGTAGCAATCTGTCCGAAGTGCGGCGAAGTTTCCATCTATGTCGAAGATGTAGAAAAGCTATGATCTACGAAAGGGACAGCGATGAAAATAGAGATTTATGTTGCTTATGCCTGCGCCGCAAGACCTTGTTACCGGAGATCTGAGTAAGATAAAGACTATAAGCGAGAAGTAATTTACGGAGGTTCAATATGATCGTAAAAAATCAATACCCCATATGTGAATTTAATACCAATAAAAATCCCATCATTCATCCGACAAGCTTTCTGCCGGAAAGTCTCCCGAAAAAATGTGTGATCACCTACTTGAGGAAGGAATTAGAGCGATTTGTAGAAGAAAATAAGCTTCCGATCATTGGTCACCTTAACTCGGAGGTATTTGATATACCGATTTACGAATACGCAAACGATACAGACAGACTTTGCATTACAATGGCGCTTTGCGGTGGACCGGGCGCAGCAGTAGCACTTGAAGAATTGCACGCAATGGGATGTGAAACATTTATCGTCTGTGGCGGAGCAGGAGCCTTAACCAATGACAGCAAGGTTGGGGAGATCATTGTTCCTGTCTCTGCGGTTCGGGATGAGGGGACCTCTTATCATTACTTAGAACCTTCCCGTGAAATAGAATGCCATAAAGAGATCATTGAGAAAGTCGTTTCATGCTTAAAAGAAATGGAAGTTCCATTCAAAACAGGAAAGACATGGACAATCGACGCCATATACCGAGAAACTCCAGATATGATTGAACGCAGACGAAACGAAGGGTGTATAACGGTTGAAATGGAAGCAGCGGCCTTTTTTGCTGTATCTCACTATTATCATATTCCACTTGCACAGTTATTATATGCAGGTGATGATGTAAGCGGTGAGGAGTGGGATTCTCGAAACTGGAATACACAAAAGAATATACGATATGAATTGCTTCGCATTGCAATCGAAATTGTAAAAAAACTGTAATTATGAAAGGTACAGCGATGAAGATAGAGATTGAAAAGGATTTCCCACAGTATTTTAAACCTGCCTATCCGGAGGAATTTGAACTATTTTCCCATTTTGAAGTAACGGCAGGAATACCGACCGTTCTGTTTGCAATTACCACTTGGAAAGAAAACGGCAAGCCGAATGTATGCTTTCATTCTTGGAGCTGCTTCCACGGAGATAAGACAGCCTTCTTCGCCGTGATGGGTAACTTGTACCAACATACTCATACCTACGCCAATATCCAAAGGGAAAAATGCTTTTGCATTAACTTCCTTCCGATAAGCTATTATGATAATTTGGTAAACACCATTCATCACAACGAAATAGACGATGACGAATTTGCGGCAGGAGGCTTTTCGATTGCCAATGCCAAAACGATTCACGCACCTGTAATCAATGAGGCGTTTCTCAGTATGGAATGTACTTTGAAAGAGATACAGGATTTAAGCGGCGCTGGAATTACTGCTATGGTGATCGGGCAGGTGCAGCACATTTCTGTTGAGGAAGCATATGCACAGGGGTATGCACAGCGATATAGTAAGGACGGATTTATGATGTTGATTCCTGCACCACAAGACCTTGTTACCGGAGAGCCGAGTCAATCTGCGATTGCAACGGTACATATCGAAAAATACGATTGATTTGGGGAAGGAAGTGTGAAAATGGCGACTTCAAATATAAAAGCGCTGATCCCCGGCGAACTTCAAAAAGTGTGGGATCTGGTGTTGGATATTGAAAATTATGGAGCTTGGAGAAGCGATTTGAGCAAGGCAGAAGTTATCAGCGATAAGAAATTTATTGAATACACCAAAGATGGCTACCCGACGACCTTTACCGTGACGCTTGTTGAGCCATACAGACGATGGGAATTTGATATGGAAAACAGCAATATGACAGGTCATTGGACTGGCATTTTCACTGCCAAAGGCGATGAAACAGAGATAGATTTTACGGAACAAGTAAAAGCGAAGAAATGGCTGCTGAAGCCTTTTGTGAAATCGTATTTGAGAAAGCAGCAGACACAGTTTGTTGCGGATATAATGAAAAATTTTTCGTAAAGACTTACACATAGGAAGGCGGTTTGTTATGAAGAAGTATGAATATATGACAGTTGATTTAAGCGCAGAGCCATCATTTAATGTTCATATTAAGCTGGAGCGGTATATTGAGAAACTCAACGAATATGGAAAACAGGGTTGGCGTTTGATTTCCGGAACTGATGACTGGAAGTATTCGATCTTTGAGCGAGAAATTGATGATGAAGAATAATAGACAGGAGGCGTATAACCTATGAAAGATATGATCGGATACTGCGGACTGGACTGCGAAAAATGCGACGCATACATAGCGACCGTCAATGACGATCAGGCTTTGCGGGAGAAAACTGCGAAGCTGTGGGCAGAGTTAAACAACGCCCCGATTCTTCCAGAGCATATTAACTGCGAAGGCTGCCGTATGAATGGGGCAAAAACGGTATTTTGTGATAGCCTGTGCGGGATTCGGAAGTGTGCGTTAAATAAAGGTGTTTCCACCTGCGGAGACTGCCCGGATTTAGAAACCTGCCCGACTGTTGGGGCAATCCTCGAAAATAATCCGGCTGCTTTGGATAATTTGAAAGGGTAATATACATAATGGAAAATTTCATAGCACATTTGAAAGAAGTTATACCTGAAAAAGATAGTCTAAAACTCGTGAAAAAGGAAGCTGAAAATTATTACAAGCAGCATTCGCTTGATGAATGTTTCGCTACGGGATTGGAATTATATCAGTCGGAAAATTTTCAGATACAGGAAGTCGGTGTTTTCTTGGTAGGATATGCAGCCTGCAAAAATACAAGCGCATTATCATTTCTGAAAGATACCGTGAGTCAGCACAAAAGCTGGAAGGTGCAGGAAATTCTTGCAATGGCATTTGATAATTACTGCAAAATTATTGGATATGAAACAGCGATTCCGGTTATTAAGGAATGGCTAAAAAGTGATTGTGCTAATACAAGGAGAGCTGTATCAGAAGGATTGAGAATTTGGACAAGCCGCCCTTATTTTAAGGAGCATCCGCAGATGGCAATACAGTTTTTATCTTCTCTCAAAGATGATGAAAGCGAGTATGTACGAAAATCAATAGGAAATGCTTTGAAAGATATAAGCAAAAAATATCCTGAACTGGTTTCCAATGAACTGAAGCAATGGGATTTATCGTCAAAAGAAATAAAACAGGTACATAAATTAGCAAGTGCTTATCTGAACAAGTCATAAACAAATACTGTTATGCGGAGGGAACACAATGCTTGAAAATACTCCTACTCAGTCAACTATGACTGAATTGCTCGGACAACCTTTGTTTGCAGTCTGGCAAGAGCTGTGTTCAGCGATTGATGAAAAATACGATATGGAACGGCTATGGAATACAGGCGGTAAGAACTGGGTTTATGAATATAAGTATCGCAGAGGCGGTAAAACGCTTTGCAGTCTATATGCGAAAAAGAATAGCCTTGGTTTTATGATTATCTTTGGAAAAGATGAAAGAGTAAAATTTGAGGAGATAAGGGAAACTCTTTCTGATCCCGTTTGCAGGCAATATGATGAAGCAACAACTTATCGTGACGGGAAATGGGTAATGTTTGAGCCGACTGATACTTATGAGTTCGATGACTATATGAAACTGTTGGCTATTAAAAGAAAGCCTAATCGGAAATAACGATACTGTGTTTTGGAGAAAATTAGAATGAAGTTGAAAAATCCTATGTTGGTAGTGACCGATATAGACAGATCAGTTGAATTTTATAAAAAAGTCTTTGGACTTCATATCATTATGGACTTTGGAGCAAATAAGACACTGACAGGTGGCTTAGCCCTGCAAACGGCTGAAACATATAAGGAATTTATTGGTACAAGTGACATTTCTTTTGGCGGCAACAACTTTGAGCTTTATTTTGAGGAAGATGACTTTGACAAGTTTACTGATAAGCTGAAGGAATATGATATTGAATATGTCCACCCGATTATGGAACATTCTTGGGGGCAGCGAGTCGTTCGCTTCTATGATCCGGATAAGCATATTATCGAAGTCGGAGAGAATATGAAGGTCGTATGCAAGCGCTTTTTGGATAGTGGAATGACGCCGGAACAGGTTGCAAAGCGAATGGATGTACCTATGAAATTTGTTAATGCCTGTATGCGGTAAGGCTATTTTTTGACAAAGGAACGAGTAAAATATGAGCTACTCTATAAGGGAAATGCGAAAGGAAGAATATAGTCTGCTCAGTGATTTTTTGTACGAAGCAATTTATATTCCGGATGGTACGGCTGCGCCGCCTAAATCAGTGATAGCTTGTCCCGAATTGCAAGTATATATTGCAGACTTTGGAAACAGCAAACACGATAAGGCTTTGATTGCAGAAGTTGACGGCAATATTGTTGGAGCAATATGGGCAAGAATTATGAACGATTACGGACATATTGATGATAATACTCCATCGCTTGCAATGTCTGTCCTTAAAGCGTACAGGGGTATGGGAATCGGAACTTCATTACTCACGCAAATGATGTCAACGGAAAAAGCTGCCGGTTATGCGAAGCTTTCTTTATCTGTTCAAAAGGACAATTATGCAGTAAAGCTATATCGAAAAGCTGGCTTTATAGCGGTCAAAGAAACGGACGAGGAATACATTATGATCGTCAATCTAAATTCTATTTACAAAACGATCGTATTTGACTATAAAAACGGTTTACCACGACTTTAGTAGAATACATAGATTAGAAAATTTGTATTTCTCAAGGAGGGTTTACAATGAAATGTATAAAATGCCATAACACACTACACACGGAAACTGGCGGATTTTCTATGACCATCAACGGAAAAACTATAAAAGTCATAAACGCACCTGTATTACATTGCAAGAACTGTAATTCGGTAATTATTAGCGATGAAGTAAAAGAAAAGGCAAAAGAATTTTCAAAAGTGTATTTATATCCAGACAATACTCTTGATTACGCAGAATGTGAAGCTGGAACGATGATGTCGGTAATGAATTTACTGTTTTGATGATGACAAAATCCTAAGTTGTTGAACAGGAAGATATATGTGATAACATATTGGACTGATAAGGAGTAAGCAAAATGGCTTTTGATTACAAGAAAGAATACAAGGAATTTTATATGCCGAAGAACAAGCCCGGTATCATCGAGATTCCAAAAATGAACTACATCGCAGTCCGTGGCAAAGGCAATCCCAATGAGGAAAACGGAGAATACAAAAGCTCAATCGCCTTGCTGTACGGCATTGCCTTTACCATAAAGATGAGCTACAAGGGGACACATAAGATCGAGGGCTTCTTTGAATATGTCGTGCCGCCCCTTGAGGGACTTTGGTGGCAGGAAAACACACGAGGACTTGATTACGCCAGAAAAGAAGATATGCACTTTATCTCTATGATCCGGCTGCCGGATTTTGTAACGAAGGAAGATTTTGAGTGGGCAGTTCAGGAAGCGACGAAAAAGAAAAAACAAGATTTTTCCAAAGTTGAGTTCTTTCCCTATGATGAGGGACTATGCGTCCAGTGTATGCACATCGGCTCTTATGACGATGAGCCTGCCACCGTTGATCTCATGCACGACTATATGAAAGCCAACGGGTACGAACTGGATATTACCGATACAAGATTCCACCACGAAATCTATCTGAGCGATCCGAGAAAATGCCATGTGAGCAGGCTTAAAACGGTGGTACGCCACCCGGTCAGGAAAGCTGCCCATTGACAGATCATCTCGCTATACAAATAACGGCCAAAATGAAAAACGCAAGGCTTTAAAGCTGCAAGCCCTGCGTTTTTTCATTTTCCAGTTTTTAAACGAGAGCTTTTCCCAGCCCTCTGCATTTTTCCACAGCATCATCATCGGGAGCATCGTTGCAGATCACAAAGTCACAGGCAAAAACGGCCCCGGCTTTCTTGCATGTTTTCTCCCATTTACGCATCCATTCACCGTCGCCCCAGCCATATGAACCGAAAAGTGCGATCTTCTTTCCGGCAAGATCAGGCTCGCATGACTCAAACATCGGAGCAAATTCACTTTCTTCCAGTTCCTCATCACCCATGGACGGACAGCCAAAAGCTATGCTGTCATAATCTCCGATCATTGAACGGTCAAACTCACCTGCGGTCAGTATGACGGCCTCACCGCCCTTTTCCCTGATGCCATCGGCAACGGCTTCTGCCATTGCTTCAGTGTTGCCAGTCCCGCTCCAGTATACTACTGCTACTTTACTCATTATCGTACCCTGCCTTTCGTTGTTTTGAAAAAATCCTCGGCGGCCATATGCCGCCAGTTGGTTAGTTATCGCTAACTCATAGCTTAATACTTCTCTTCCCTTTTGTCAATAGCATAAAAACCTTTTTTCTCTTTCTGTGCCGTTTTTCTTCTCATCAGTCTGCTGCTTCCTCAATGGCCGGCCTTTTGGCTGATGGACTACCATCCTCTTTCAGGGTTTTTATCCCGAAAATGAAATATAGTATATGGAATGCCCACACGAACCCCAATATCATCCTGCCTGCCGGTACCTGCCCCATCATCATGAACCCTATGCACATGACAATGGTCACAGTCGCCATTATCCTTATTTTTGTCCTCCATGTCATTCCTCTGCCTTTAACAAAGCTTTCCAGATTTTCTCTGTAAAGTTTCGTCCCGATAAACCAGTTATGAAGTTTCTGAGAACTTTTTGCAAAGCCAAAGGCTGCCAGCAGCAAAAATGGAAACGCCGGAAGCAGCGGTACCACAGCTCCTACCGCCCCCAGAGCCAGTCCCACGAAACCCAATCCCATATAAACCGCTTTTTTGATCTTCATTTTTCTTCCTCCCGCCGTCTCTTTTCTTTTTTCGTCTCTTTAACATGTCTTATGGCCATTACCGGGTGATATGCGATCATCCTCGGACCGGAAAATCTCATTACTTTTTTTATTTCTTCCCTCATTTCCGGTGAATAACAATGTACTTTGCAGTTTGAACAAAATGTCTTGTTTTCCATAAAAGGACATCGCTCGCTTCTTTCAGCTGCATATTTTTCCAGGGCAGCACACTTGGGACATAGTCCTCCCCGGCTTCCATGCCTTTTGCGGCAATATATGGATATCATCAGCGAGACTATCTGTTTTTCCTGTTGCCGCCTGTCTGCTGCACGGCTTCGCATCAGCTCATCCTCCCGTTTTCAACAGAATAGATTTTATCGGCGATCTTCATGGTGGATTTTCTGTGGGAAACTAGCAGCACAGTCTTATTGCCTCTTTCTTTATGAAGGGATCTGAGGATGACCGCTTCGTTCAGACTGTCAAGGTTGCTGGTCGGCTCATCAAGCAGCATGAGATCACCATCATGCAGAAAGGCCCTTGCAAGGCCTATCCTTTGCCGTTCACCACCTGAAAGGGTATCGCCCAGCTCTCCTACCTGCGTATCATATCCCTGTGGCAGGCCCATGATAAAATCATGGACAGAAGCCTTTTTGCATGCCATTACCATTTCCTCATCGGAAGCATCCAGTTTGGCGATCTTCAGATTATTTTTTATGCTGTCACGGAAAAGATGGGTCTCTTGTGTGACATAGCTTTCCATATCCCTCAGATCATCTGTATTTATGTGATCCACATCTCTTCCTGATATCTTTATACTGCCCCGGCGCACACGCCAAAAGCGCATGAAAAGTTTAAGGAGAGTAGATTTGCCGCTGCCGCTCCTGCCTGTTATTCCGACTACAGAACCTTTTTTGATATCTGCATAGACATCTTTGAGCACCGGAATTTCCCCGTCATACGAAAATGTCACTCCTTCTGCCTTAGCCCCGTCAAAAGTCACAGGAGTATGTCCCATCTCATCTGTAACCGCAGGTTTTTCCTCAAGTATATCCAATACACGGCTGCCTGCTGCAAAGGTATTCTGAATGGTACTCCCAAGGCTGGCAAGAGCCACAAATGGGCCATATGAACTCATGAGGCACAGGACAGGTATCAGGAGCCCGTCGGCTCCGACGGCACCGTTTGCGTAAAAAAACGCACATACTGCCAGCATTGCCATGTCAAAAAACAATATGGCAGTATTGGTAAGCGCCGCATTTATCCCGGCATTTCTTTTCATCCTCGCCTCATCTGCAGAAAGTCCATCATTTTTGCGGCCCATCTTCTCCAGTCTTTCCCGGCCGCTGCCAAACTGTATTATCTCGCTCAGGCCTCTGAGGCTGTCCAAAACATAACTGCTGAGAAGTCCTGACTTTTCTCGGAACTTCATGCCGTCATCACCGCTCATCCGGGAGACTGCAACCGGTATCACAAGGCCTACTGTCAAATATGCGCAGAGGGCCATCAGACCCAGGACCGGAGAAAAGCTTCCGATGAACAGGCAGAATACCGTGCCTGACAGCACTGCTATGGCTGCAGG
>UQOC01000005.1 GCA_900542565.1 uncultured Eubacteriales bacterium
GTTCCGCTTTAGAGTACGCAAAATTCCAGGTCCATTACTTAAATTTACACAAAAGGCCGTACTTTTTCAAGATATATCTATCTTTTTCGTATTGAAAACAGAGCTTTATCTTTCATCTGGAACTTACTTTTTCTTCTGGAAGTTAGTTTTTCATTTTACCGTTATGTATTCTGTATTCACTTTTATACTGAAATCGTATCATTTCATGGTCTCCTTTGGATCTCAGCACAAAGTACAATTGGTATCCGTAAGAAAAAAGAATACCCATTAAGGGTATCCTTTCCTGATCTTAATATATCGGCTTAAATCGTTACTGCTGATTTGCTTCGAAATCTTCTTTCATCTTCTTGATCTTTTCTTCATCGCTGAAGATCTTGGCGATGGTATGGGATATGAGCTTAGCTCCGTCTGCAAGACATTTGTGAGCTTTTTCTCCTTTTACGCAGGCCATGAATTCTCTCGTATGAATGGCAGTTCCTCTTTCGGCAAGCTGAAGAGTAGGATGGAAAGCAGGACATTCAAAGCTTACATTACCTATATCTGAAGAACCGAAAAGTTTTTCGTGATCTCCGTTGATCTCAAGGCCAAGTTCATTGAATACATCTTCTATGGCTGCTTCGCCTGTGTAGTTTCTCCTCATGGTCTTGTAGATCTCTGCAACAAACTTGCTCTCATATTCGCATTCTGCCATGAGCGCAGCTCCCTTGGCACAGTTTTCTGCTCTTTCGTTGAGCTTCAGCATATATTCGTAATTTGGAGATCTTGTCCATGTCTCAACCTTAGCGTCTTCAGGAATGCTTCCGGCTGCATATCCTCCTTTGAGGATTATTGAGTTGAGTCTGGAATCCGGTGTGCAGCAGCCGCGGATGCAGTCAAGTCCGTGGATCATCAGCATGGCGGCATTAAGGGCATTCCTGCCTTCCCAAGGGGATGCGCCTGCATGGGAAGCTTTGCCGTAGAAGTCATACTGGATGCATGATAATCCGTTGAGCCTGCAATAAACCAGGTTCTGGTCGTAAAGATGTACCATGATAGCCATATCATAATTCTTAAATATACCCTGGTTGCACATGCCGCATTTTGCACCGTCAGTCTCTTCGGCAGGAGTTCCAACCACATGGATATCGCAGTCCAGTTCATCCTGTATGCCGGAAGCAGCGATACCTGCCAAAAGGCTTATGGCTCCGCTCAGGTTGTGGCCGCATGCGTGTCCGATCCCCGGAAGCGCATCATATTCTGTCAGTACAGCAACTTTATATTTGTGATCATTAGGGCCGTAGATGGCTCTGAATGAAGTTTCCAGTCCTGCAAACGGGTATTCTGTCTCAAAACCTTTGGCTCTGAGAGTTTCAACCAGTTTCTTGGAAGTTTCATATTCTTCTCCGGATACTTCCGGATGATCTGCTATGTAATCGCTGAGTTCAGCAATCTCCTTAAGATTTTTTTCAATGGCCTCGTCGATCTTCTCCCTGATCGCTAGATACTTGTCCATCTTTTTTCTCCCTTCAAATTATTATTAAAAATAAGAACCTGTTGGAACAAGTTAAAACACCTCTGCGCATACAGAGTACGGCAAAGGTGTCTGTTTTAAATTATTTTGTACATTTTTGCCGCGTCTTCCTTTTTAGAAGATTCGATCAGCTCCACAACCTGAGCGGAAATGGAACTGTTTCCGAACTCTATTCTTATGACATCGCCTGTTTTCACCTCTGATCCGGCTTTCGCAGGCCTGTCATTTATGAATACACGGCCTTGATCGCAGGCGTCTTTGGCGACAGAACGACGCTTTATGAGCCTTGAATTCTTTAAAAACTTATCTATTCTCATTATGGCTCTTGGTTCTGCGTTGTATTATTTGTTTACAGCGTCCTTTAAAGCTTTGCCTGCTTTGAATACAGGAGCTTTAGAAGCAGCGATCTCTATTACTTCTTCAGGCTTTCTAGGATTTCTTCCCTGTCTTGCCTTTCTTTCTCTTGTCTCAAAAGTACCAAATCCGATCAGTTGTACTTTATCACCCTTTACGAGAGCTTCCTCAATGCTGGCTACCATGGCGTTGATGGCCATTTCAGCATCTTTCTTGGTGAAGTTTGTCTTTTCTGCTACAGCAGCTACCAGTTCAGCCTTATTCATCTAAGTTTCCTCCTGAAATATTATTTATTGTATGGTTGGCTTCCAGGCTCTTTGCCTCTTCCCATAACTTGTCCATCTCATCCAGGCTCATCTCCGTCAAAAGTCTGCCGCAAGCCAAGCTTTTTTCTTCGATGTAATTAAAACGCCTGATGAATTTTTCTGTTGACATCCGAAGCGCTTCCTCCGGGTCCACTTTCAAGAACCGTGAAGCGTTCACAACGGAAAACAACAGATCTCCCAATTCTTCAGTAATATGAGGCAAGTCGCCGCGGCGTTCCTTTGCTTCAGTAAGCTCGGCAGTCTCTTCTCTGATCTTGTCCATAGCTCCTGAAACATCGTCCCAGTCAAACCCGGCATCAGCCGCTTTTTTCTGGATCTTGGCCGCTCTTGTCAAAGCCGGCAGAGCATGCGGGACATCTGCCAGTATCTGGCCGACAGAAGTGGTCCCCTTTTCCTCTGCCTTGATATTTTCCCATTTTTCAAGTACTTTGTCAATAGATTTTATATCTTTATTTGACTTTTCTTCTAAAAAAACATGGGGATGGCGGCGTATCATTTTTTCACATTCTCTGTTTATCACAGAGGTCATATCAAAGAGATTTTCCTCTTCTGCAAGGTTGGCATGGAACACCACCTGAAGAAGGACATCTCCCAGTTCTTCTTCAAGGTTTTGAGGATCTTTCTTTTCTATGGCCTCTATCACTTCATATGCTTCCTCGATCAGGCAGCTTTTAAGGCTCTCATGGGTCTGTTTCCTGTCCCATGGACATTCTTTCCTGAGGATAGCTATTATCCGGCTCAGCCTTTCAAAAGCTTCTGCCGGACCGTTTGCTTCCGCTGCCAGATGCATGTATTCCTTTTTCATTCTCTTCTCCTATTTTATGAACTTATCGAGGATCTTAACCAGTTTTCCGCCTTTTGGCAGTCTGGATATTTCTTCCTTTGTTATGGCCTTGGTCACGAGTATCATCACCGCATATACGATGACGCCTGCAAAGACGCCTGCCGCCGTGGACAATGTATTGCTGTCGGTAATTCCCCATGAAAGCCTGTAGGCGGCAAAGGCGCATACGCCCATTATGAGCGAAGCTATGACCGGCTTGACATATATCAGCATCAGATCCATCTTTACCTTTGTACAGCGTTTCACATCCCTGAGGTTTAGCAGCAGGGCTATGGCATATACAAAGATGGAACCCACAGCCGCCCCTTTTATGTTCAGAGACGGTATCGCCACAAGAGCATAAGTGACAGCCACCTTGAATACGGCCCCTATGGCCAGGTTCTTCATAGGCAGAGCCTGTCTGTTGACTCCCTGCAGGATACCGTTGGTGGTCTGCAGCAATGCCATGAGAGGAACGGTAACGCACATTACCATCAATGTCGGTGCTGCGCTTGAAGCGCTGGCTGCCTGTGATGAAAAGAGCAGCAACAGTATCGGTTCAGCCAGTACGAACATCCCCACTGCACAAGGCATGCCTATTATCATGCTGATCCTCATACCCAGGTTTATATTTTCACCGATCTCTTCTCTGTTCCGGAGTTTATAGGCTGCGGCTATGGCCGGCACCATCGCCACAGCTACTGCCTGAGTAAGTACCTGCGGCAGTCCTATCATGGTATTGCAGTAACCGCTCAGCTGGCCCCACAGTTCCCTCGCTTCAACGGTGCTGAATCCTCCGTCAAGGAGCCTCCTTGTAACTATGGCGCTGTCAGCAAAATTTATAAGCGGAAGTATGGATGCTCCGATGGTTATAGGTATGGCTATTATAAGTATCTGTTTTACCAGATCCTTGCTCTTTTCCCTCCTTCTCTCCCCCAGGGAAGTTCTGCTCCTTTGTATACGCCGCTGGATGGCTTTCTTGTTAAGAGCGTATATCAGCATTATCACTGCAAGTCCCGCCACAGAACCCACAGTAGCTCCGAAGGTGGCGCCTGCGGCGGCGACCTCAAGGCCGCTGGAAACAAGCACGGAAGCCAGGATCAGTCCTACTGCGACTCTGAATATCTGTTCTACGAACTGGGAGATGGCAGTCGGATTCATATTTTGCCTGCCCTGGAAATATCCCCTGTAGGCAGACATCACGGGAACGAATATGAGAGCCGGAGCTATTGCTCGGATGGGCAATACCGCACCCATATCTTTGGAGATGTATTCTGCGATGAGCTCCGCCCCGAAAAAGCATATGGCAAATGCAGCTACGCCTATGGACAAGAGCAGCCAGCGGGAAACTGCAAATACACGCTGGACACCTATATAGTCTCCGGTAGCCGCCCTTTCCGACACCATCCGCGAGATCGCCACAGGGATCCCGGCGGTTGCGATAACCAGGAACAGTGAATAGAGCGGATAAGCGTAACCGTAGTATGCCATTCCTTCTGTTCCTATCAGCGCCGTCAGGGGTATCCTGAACACGGCTCCCAGGAGCTTGACTAGTATCCCGGCAATGCCCAGTATTGTCGTACCTTTTAGTATCTTGCTGGTTGACATCAGATAACCTTCCTTTTTTTATTATAGTTGGCCCAGTATCTTTTTAGTCGCTTTCTGTGCTTCAAATATGGTCTTTTCCACATCTATGGAATAATATTCTCCGTCTTTATACAATATTTCTCCGTCTACCATTGTCATGAGCACATCGCTGCCTGAAGCTGAATATACCAGATTATTCTTCAGGTCATGTACCGGGTGCATGTTTGGCTGTGAAATGTCAGCCACAAGCAGGTCAGCCTTGAACCCCTCTTTGACCAGGCCGCAGTCTTCTCTGCCCTGTCCCAGTGCTCCTGCCCTCGTTGCGGCATAAAGAGCCTGCGTTGGTGAAACTGCTTTTGGATCGTTGTACCATGTCTTTGACGCCAAGGCAAATACCTTCATTTCCTCAAAGAAGTTCAGGCTGTTGTTGCTGGCGGTGCTGTCTGTGCCTATGGCCACATTTATGCCCATGTCCAGCATTTTCGGCACATTGCTTACTCCGCTGGCAAGCTTCAGGTTGCTCACAGGATTTGCCGCTGCTGTAACGCCTTTTTCCTTGAGGATGTCAAAGTCCTCACCCTCTATCCATACGCAGTGGGCTGCGGTTGCCGGAACATCAAAGAGACCCAGATCGCTGAAATACATCACGGGAGTCTTTCCTCCGTGCCTCTGCTTGCACTCCTCATGTTCAGACCTCGTTTCAGAAATATGGACATGCATCCTTGCCCGGTGTTCTCTGGCAAAACCTGCAACCGCCTCCACGGCCAGGTGGTTTGATGTGTATTCGGCATGGATGCTGGCATCCATTTTTATCCTCCCGTTACACATATTATGATATTCCTCAAATGAGCGTTTCATTTCCATCATTGAAGGCAATTTCCATACATCACTGTCGTCAAAATTAACGATGGCCCTGGAAATATTTGCTTTTACCTTGCTCTCTTTTGCCGCCCTTACCATGTCGTCCATGAAATAATACATTTCGCTTGAGGATACTATCCCGAATCTCAGAGATTCTGCATAAGACAGCATCGTTCCCCAATATACGGCATTGCCGTCAAGCTTATCCTCGAAAGGAAAGATCTTTTTGTTCAGCCAGTCCTGCAAGCTGAGGTTTTCACCGTACCCCCGCATCAGCACCATGGGCGAATGGGCATGGGAATTGTAAAATCCCGGCATCAGCAGTTTTCCTTTTCCGTCGTATTCATATCCGAAATCACCTCTTGGCTTTTCGCTGCCGATATATGCGATCCGCTCTCCTGCCGTGGACACATACATATTTTCCTTTATCTGATAATTTTCATCTAAAACAGCTATGTTTTTAAAAAGCATGATCTTCACCTTCTGATATAAATTATATTCGATTATTTATTTTATCACATTTTCTCAAGTTTTACCAAAACTTTTAGCTCTGGACCGCCAAATTTAACCCGTATAAAAAAACTTTGGCAGCAGATACTAAAATTGTAAATGAAAATTATCTTTGAAAGGTGAAAAGAAAATGAAAGCGACAGGAATTGTAAGAAGAATAGACGATCTGGGCCGTGTGGTGGTCCCCAAAGAAATAAGGCGCGTTCTGAGGATCCGTGAAGGTGATCCTCTTGAAATTTATACAGGAAATACAGGCGAAGTGATATTGAAGAAATATTCGCCTATCAATGAGCTCAGCCAGTTTGCAGGCGAATATGCCGAAACCGCTTCAAAGGTCCTGGGAGGCACTATAATAGTATCCGATACAGATCAGGTCATAGCCGCCTGCGGAGCCAACCGCAAGGAGTACACAGAAAGGCGCGTAGACTCCGAGCTCGACAAGATAATCCAGAGCAAAAATCGCTACTTAAATGAATCCAAGATCGTTGTTCCCATAATATCCCAAGGAGATCCCATAGGATCGATAACCATTTTGCCCAAGTCCGGTGCCGTCCTGGGAGATGCTGAGCTGAAAGTCGCAGAAGTAGGCGCATCTTTCCTCGCACGGCAGATGGAAAACTGAGGGCGGCGTGGCAGATGGCCGGGGGCGTCGATCCTGCCGAGCTCTCTTACGGGAGCCAGAGAGAATCTGACCGTCCGCTGCAGCCTTCCGCCAGAAAAAAGTTCTCATTTCTGTGAAAAAGCCCCTGCTGAGAACCTGACAGTACATGGGGGTTCTTATTTTTCAATAATAACGGGGCTGTGAGAACCTTTTTTCACCGGGCTGTTCTCAGCAAGCTCAAAAAGAAGAAAAACGAGAACTTATATTGAGATATTTTTTCAAAAAAAGTTCTCACAAGGGCCTGGATCAGCAAAAAAGAGAACATTTTTCTGGCGGTACTGTCAGTCAGATAAAAAATAAGGACCGTCGCCAATGGCGATGATCCTTATTTTTTATACAGCCGCTCCTGTCTTTCTGTTCTCTGCCAGTATCTCCAGGAACTGCAGTGTCTCTTCGGTATTTTTCCTTGGGTTGACTGTCAGCCTGACGAAAGGTTCCTTGCCGCCATGGATAAACAGCTTTGCTCCGTACTTTTCAGTTGCGTTCATCAGGCCGAATCCGCTGAGGCCGTTTTTCTCTGCAAACTTAAATAGTATCTTGTTTTCATGCTGATGTATCTCTGTTATGGCCAGCAGAGAAGCCAGATACCTGATGTGGGAGATCTTTATCAGATTGATGGTCTCCTGAGGAACATCGCCAAAACGGTCGATAAGCTCGTCTATCACATCATCTTCGTCATCACGGCTCCTGACGGCGGCGATCTTCTTGTACATCTGCAGTTTGGAAGATTCGTCGGCTATATATGTTTCAGGTATATATGCAGATGCCTTGATATCAACGGCAGTCTCATCCTTTTCATCATTGACGATCTGGCCTTCCAGAGCGCGTACAGCTTCATCCACCATTTTGCAGTAGAGTTCATAGCCTACATTGACCATGTGTCCATGCTGTTCTGTCCCCAGCATATTGCCTGCACCACGGATCTCAAGGTCCCTCATGGCTATCTTGAATCCGGATCCGAACTCTGTAAACTCTCTGATGGCCCTCAGCCGCTTTTCTGCCTGTTCCCCCAGGACTTTATCTTTCTGGTACATCAGATAAGCATAAGCCTGGCGATTGGATCTTCCGACCCTGCCCCGGAGCTGATATAGCTGCGAAAGCCCATAACGCTCGGAGTCCATTATTATCATCGTATTGGCATTGGGGATATCTATGCCCGACTCAATGATCGTAGTCGATATCAGCACATTGTTCTCGCCGTTTATAAAGCTCATCATGGTATCTTCCAGAAGGGTTTCGTTCATCTGACCGTGGCCGACCGCTATCCGTGCCTCAGGCACCAGTTCTGAGATCCTGGCTGCGATCTGCTGGATACCGCGTACCCGGTTATATACCACATAGACCTGTCCGCCTCTGTCCAGCTCCCTCCGTATTATATCCTGTATCAGTTCGTCGTCCTGCTCTATGACATAGGTCTGGACAGGATATCGTTCTTCCGGCGGTTCTTCTATAACGCTCATGTCCTTTATCCCTGTCAGGGACATGTTCAGGGTACGAGGTATAGGCGTTGCCGAAAGGGTCAGCACATCAACATTTTTTTTGAGCTGTTTTATCTTTTCCTTGTGCTCTACACCGAAGCGCTGTTCCTCGTCAACCACCAGAAGCCCCAGGTCCTTAAAGGCTATCTCCCTGGACAGCAGCCTGTGGGTACCGATTATAAGGTCTATTGACCCATCCTTCAGCTGGTTTACTATCTCTTTTTTCCTCGCATCACTTCTGAACCTTGAGAGCATTTCCACCTTAAACGGAAAATCCCCAAACCGCTCTTTTAATGTATAATAATGCTGATTGGCAAGTATGGTAGTAGGCACCAGGATCGCCGCCTGCTTTCCATCTGAAATACACTTGAAAACTGCTCTTGCAGCGACCTCGGTTTTTCCAAAGCCCACATCGCCGCAAAGGAGCCTATCCATCGGATATGGCTTTTCCATATCCCTTTTGATCTCTTCTGCTGCCCGAAGCTGATCGGCAGTCTCCTCAAATGGAAAGCTGTCCTCAAATTCTTTCTGCCATATGGTATCCCGGCTGAAGGCATACCCTTTTTCCATCTTACGCTTGGCATAAAGATCTATCAGATCTTTGGCAAAAACAGCCACGGCAGCTTTGGCTTTAGCCTTGGTGGCTTTCCACTCGCCGCCGGACAGTTTATTGATCTTAGGGGCTTTCCCGTCCCCGCCTATATATTTCTGTACCAGGTCCATCTGCTCAACAGGTACATAGAGCAGATCATCTCCGGCATATTTTATCTTGATATAATCTTTCGTTTCGCCCTGGACTTTGAGCTGCTGTATGCCGATGAACTTTCCTATGCCGTGGTTTTCATGGACCACATAGTCGCCGGTGCGCAGATCTGTAAAAGATCGTATCTTCTGTCCCTGTTCCCTGAAGCCTTTTCTGTGCTTTGGCTTGCGGCTGTACTTGAAGATATCGTTTTCGGCAATAAGACAGCGTTTTTCATCCGGGAAATCCATACCGCTGCTGAGAGTGCCCCGGACAAACTTTATCTTTTCTTCAAATCCCTGCCGTGAGGCAAAATCTCTGATGTTTTCAAGCCGTTCCTCTGTGGAAAGGGCGATCGTTATCTCATATCCTTTTTTCACATAGGATCTTATTTCTGAAGCCAGCAGGGTCATGTTCCCGCTGAAGTTTATCATCTGGCGGCTGTGGATATTGTGGATCTCGTCAAATGTATCTATGCCTTTTATGCGCTTGGCAAAAGGCGTGAAGATCACTGTATCCCTCCGTGAAAGCACATCTCTCAGATCGTCAAAGCCGCTGATGACAGCAGAATCCTTGGGAACTGCCTCGCCCCGCTCAAGGAGTATCTTGAAATCCTCCCTCATTTCTGTCTCGCGCAGGTCCAGGTTCTCAAATATCCTTTCCGGATCGTCAAGCATAATGCAGCCGCATGTCATATAATCCCAGATGTGTTCCGGTTTTTCGTAAAAGTAATGTATATAATTTTCCAGGAACTGAGCATTGGTGCCGTTTTCTATATGATCGCAAATGCGCTCCTCAAGCCCCCTGATCCTTGAGGCAGCTTCTCTGTTGGTTTTTTCAAGCTTTGCAGACTGCCTGCCGTATTCCTTTCTGATCTCCTTTTCGGCCGCCTCCATGGCTGCGGCTGAAGCGCAGATCTGTCTGGCCGGATAAATGAAGATATCATCTTCCGCAGATATTGAACGCTGGCTGTCTTTATCAAAACTCCTGATGGAATCTATCTCTGTGCCAAAAAATTCTATACGGCATGGGTTTTCCATATCAGGCGTAAAGATATCCAGTATACCGCCCCGTGCTGCAAACTGGCCCGGCCCTTCTACCATTCCCGCATATTCATAACCCATCCGGGTAAGCCTTCCCCTCAGTTCTTCAGGATCCATTTCATCGCCTTGGGATATCCGGATGATATCATCCCGCAGGACAGAAGCCGGCATCATCTTTTTTACGGCAGCAAAACAAGGCGCTATGACGATCACAGGGGCTCCTGTGACCAGCGCCTTTACAGCCTTCATCCTCCTTATGAGTCTGTCCTGGTCTTTGGCATCGTATTTCAGAAAAAGCTGTTCCTCTTCGGGCAGCGCCATGATCTGTCTGTCACTGATAAAAAAAGAAAGGTCTGCTGCCAGCCGCCTGGCCCTTTCCGGGCCTGCCGTGATTATCAGGCATTGACTTTTCTCTTTTAACATATTGGCTGCCACAGGAGCAACTCTGCTTTCGGACACGCCCGAAATGTTAATCATTCTTTTTCTCTCCTGCTGCGTCTTGCTTCTCTTCTCCCGAAGCGCCCGGTCTATGGGCTTTCTTTGGCCTTATATTATATTCGTTCATGGCTTTTTCTATGCCTTTTTCCACTATACAGGCCGCCGCATCTGCCGCTCTTGTAAGGGAATCTTCGAGAAGTTCTTTTTCTCCTTTGGTCACTCCACCGATGACATATGATATCAGGTCATCCTTTTTTCCTGACCCTATTCCGACCCTTATCCTCGGAAAATCTTCGCTCTGGATCTGGTACAGTATATTCCTCATTCCATTATGGGTACCGGCGCTGCCTTTTTTCCTGATCCTGATGGATCCTGTAGGGATATCTATGTCATCATAGATCACAATAAGGTTTTCAGGCGACTCTTTGTAATAATCAAGCGCCATCCTGACAGATTCGCCGCTCAGGTTCATATATGTCTGAGGCTTTATCAATAAGACCTTTTGACCGGCGATCCTACCCTCGCCGGTCAAAGCCTTAAACCTTAGTTTATTAACTTTTATGCCGAATTTTTCCGCCAGCAGGTCAATGGCTGTAAAACCCATGTTGTGGCGTGTATTCTCATATTTTTTCCCTGGATTTCCCAGGCCTGCTATTATATACATGATCAGTCAAACAATACACTTATGGAACCGTTGGTAAATACCCTTGTCATGGCTTCTGCAAAAAGCGGAGCAGCAGAAAGGGTGGTCATCTTGAGAAGGCGTTTTTCTTCCGGAAGCGGAACTGTGTTGAGCAGGATAAGCTCTTCAATGGCAGACGCCTCTATCCTCTCAACCGCAGGTCCGGAAAGTATCGGATGAGTGGCTGCAGCCCTTACAGACTTGGCGCCCAGTTCCTTTATGGCGTTGGCCGCATTGCATATGGTGCCCGCCGTGTCGATCATATCGTCAACTATGATGCAGTTCTTGTTTTCAATGTTGCCGATAATGTTCATTATCTCGCTCTTGTTGGGCTCAGGTCTCCTCTTGTCTATTATGGCGATAGGACAGTTGAGATACTGGGCCATGTTCCTTGCTCTTGTAACGCTTCCATGGTCCGGAGAAACAACCACCGGGTCCTCCAGATGCATATCCTGGAAATACTTGGCGAGGATAGGCATGCCCAGAAGATGGTCAACCGGTATATCAAAGTATCCCTGTATCTGATTGGCATGAAGATCCATGGTCAGGACCCTGTCAGCTCCGGCAGCAACTATAAGATTGGCTACAAGCTTGGCTGTGATAGGATCTCTTGCCTTTGCCTTCCTGTCCTGACGGGCATATCCATAGTATGGGATTATGGCATTGATCCTTCCTGCCGATGCTCTTTTCATGGCATCGATCATTATGAGCAGTTCCATAAGGTTGTCGTTCACAGGATTGGATGTGGCCTGAACTATGTAGATATCGAGACCTCTGACAGATTCCCATATGTTCACCGATATCTCTCCGTCGCTGAACTTGGTCACCGTAGCCTTTCCCAGAGGCTTTCCCATGATCTCCGCTATCTCCTCGGCAAATGCCGGATTGGAGTTTCCAGTGAAAATCTTATAGTCCGAAAAATTACCGTTTTTCAATTTGTGTACCTCGCCTTCTTTTTTCTTTTGATTCCCGCTGTGATCATTTTTTCTTTTTCAAAATACCCTTTTTGGATACCCAGCCAGTTTTTTCTGTACCTCTGGCCCTGGCAATGTAAAGAGAATCCTCCTCCACATCTTCAGTAACCGTGCTGCCTGCGGCTATATAAGCTCCCCTGCCTATCCTGACCGGCGAGACAAGATTGCTGTTGCATCCTATAAAAGCATTATCCTCCACTACAGAGCGGTATTTTTTCGTTCCGTCATAGTTGACGAATACCACGCCGCAGCCAAGGTTTACATTTGCTCCCACATCCGAATCACCTATATATGTCAGATGTGAAGCCTTTGCACCGTCTCCCATGGAAGAATTCTTTACTTCCACAAAGTCGCCTACCTTACATTCCCTGCCTATGTGGCTGTTTGGCCTCAGATAGGCAAACGGGCCGACTTTTGTACCATCGCCTACGGAGCTTTCGGTTATCTGGGAGCTTTTTATCTCTACACCGTCTCCTATGACAGAATCGCTGATATAAGAGTTCTGGCCTATGAAACAGTTTTTCCCTATCTTTGTATTTCCAGAAATGGTCACACAGGGACCGATGACAGTCCCCTCGCCTATTGTCACCGTCTCATCGATATATGCGGTGTATTCATCCACAAATCTTACTCCGCCGTCTGCATACCTCTGTATCAGGGCTAAACGGGCAGATCGTTTTTCTTCCATTTTATTGAGATCCATGCCAGCCTCCTGCTCTTATTTTTCGAGGATGAGTTCCCCTACTTTATAGATATCACCTGCTCCCATGGTCAGCACCAGATCTCCCGGATCCGCATTTTCGCTGACATAATCAGCTATGGCATCAAAGCTTTCCATGAACATGACATCTTTATCCGGATGAGTTTCTTTTATTTTTTCAGCGAGCTGCACAGAAGATATTTTATAAATATTTTTCTCCCTCGCTGCATATATTTCTGAAAGGATCAGCTTATCGGCCTTTTCAAAGGCATCGGCAAACTGATCGAACAGGGCTATGGTCCTGGTGTATGTGTGTGGCTGGAAAATGCACCACAGCTTATTGTGTGGAATATTCTGGCAAGCCGAAAGGGTAGCCTTTATCTCCGTCGGATGATGGGCATAATCGTCAACGATCTTTACTCCCGTCCCGGTAACGCCTACTATATCAAAGCGTCTTTGAGTCCCTGTATATTTTTTCAGGGTGGAAGATATCACATCGGTATTTATGCCAAGGCTGTGACAGCATGCAAAAGCTGCCAGCGCATTTAGGATATTGTGCTCTCCCGGCACCGAAAGCTGAATCCTGTCCAGGAGTTTTCCCTCTTTATAGACATCAAATGCAGGCATTCCGTTTTCGTTAAAAGTAACATCAGCGGCATAATATGTGCAGTTTTCATTTAAGCCAAAGGTGACCACATTCTTCCTGTTTTTTATTACACGGTTGACGAACGGATTTGCCTCATAGGCAACGATAAGGCCATCATCCGGAACAAGTTTTGAAAACCTGTCGAAAGAATTGACTATGTGGTCTATGTCCTTAAAGTAATCCAGGTGGTCCGAATCGATGTTGAGTATTATCTCGATCTTGGGCCTGAGACTCAGGAAGCTGTCCATATATTCACAGGCTTCCGTCACGAAAAACTTTCCGTGTCCAACCCTGACATTGCCCCCGATCTCTGCCAGATTGCCGCCCACAAGTATCGTGGGATCTGTCTTGGCATTGTCTAAAATCAAAGAAACCATAGAGGTGGTGGTGGTCTTTCCGTGGGTGCCGGAGATGGCTATGCTGTTGTCATACTCGTTCATGAGTATGCCAAGCATCTGGGCCCTTGTTATGGCAGGTATTCCTTTTCTGGCCGCTTCTGCCAGTTCAGGATTGTCTTTTCCCACGGCGGATGAATAAACTATCAGATCCGTATTTTCCACATTTTCAGCTCTATGGCCTATGAATATCCTCGCGCCTTTGGCTGCGAGATTTGAAGTTATGTCCGACTCTTTCATGTCTGAGCCGGTCACATTGTACCCTCTTACAAGTAAAATATCTGCAATGGCCGAAAGCCCTATGCCTCCTATGCCTATGCAGTGTATGTTCTTATATTGCGAAATATCGATCATGCTGTATTGGCCTCCGTTTGTTAGAGCACATGCTCTGTTTCATTATATCATACTTCATGAGAAAATGTTTATTTATTTGACAAAAATATAAAAAAGAAATAATATTATTTTGTGATCTAGTTATATGTATCTAAAAGGAGATCTCCATGAAACGAGCAGAACGAGTCGGAGCAATGATAAGCATACTCACTTCCTCCCCTTGCAAAACATACAGTCTCCAGTATTTCTGCGATCTTCTGGGCGCAGCAAAATCCAGCATCAGTGAGGATATCAAGGCATGTAATATCTCTCTTGAACTGGCCGGTTCCGGCCGTCTTGAGACAGTCAGCGGAGCCAGAGGCGGAGTCAGGTTTGTTCCACACATCTCCGATCATAAGCTGAGAGAACTGCAGGATGAGTTTTGTCAAAAGCTGTCTGACCCTTCAAGGATGCTTGGAGGCAACTTTTTATATACTTCTGACATTTTCTTTGATCCAGCCTTTATCAGCCGGATCGCAACAGTCTTTGTCAGGAAGTTTAAAGACAGGGGTGCTGACTATGTGGCCACCGTAGAAACAAAAGGAATACCTCTGGCTGCTGATGTGGCCAGGCTCCTTGATCTGCCTCTGGTCATCGTCAGGCGGGAAGCAAAGGTTTCTGAAGGCTCTACAGTAAGTATTAACTATTTTTCAGGATCTTATGACAGGATACAGCGAATGTCCATGTCAAAGCGAGCCATCCGGCCCGGAGCAAAAGTCATAGTCATAGACGATTTCATGCGCGGCGGCGGCAGCGTTACCGGGATTTCAGAGATAATAAACGAATTCGGCGGAAGCGTGGTAGGTGTAGGCGTGGCTATTTCAAGCAAAGAGCCTGTCAAAAAAAGAGTCAGTGAATACACTGCGATCGTTTATCTTGGCAATGTGGATGAATCTTCCAAGATGATCGATGTTTCCCCAAATACCGACATATTTTGAAAAATTTATTGCAAACCATAGTTTTTTGGAATATAATAACCTTGTCATAAAAATAATATATGTGTGCGTGTAGGGAAGGTGGATAACAAAGTGAATATTACCGATGTAAGGATCAGAAAAATCGCTGCCGACGGCAAGCTGAAAGCCGTTGTCTCGGTTACTTTCGACGATGAGTTTGTCGTGCATGACATCAAGATCATTGAAGGTCAGAACGGATTGTTCATTGCAATGCCAAGCAAAAAAATGGGAGAAACCGATTTCAGAGATATCGCTCATCCAATAGTTTCGGAAGCGCGCAATAAGATAAGAGATGTGATCTTTGCAGAATATGAAAAGTTAGATTGATTTTATCACTTAAGCAGCCCGCAGGAGGACATTGCCTCTGCCGGGCTGTTTTTTCTTTGGCGGAACTGTCCATCCGGGGCCGTCATAAATTTTTTATTTTTATCAAGTTTTATTTGTCCACTTTCCCCATTTGTGTGTTAAAATAATATTATAAGCAGTTTTCTGCAAAAAGGAGGGTTCCCATGCGTAAGATAATCACCATCGGAAGAGAGTTCGGCAGCGGAGGGCGTGAATTGGGACGGCGCCTGTCAGAAGATCTTGGCTTTGCCTATTACGATCAGGAGATAATCAGCGAAATAGCCAAGCGTACATCAATGTCCGAGCAGTATGTACAGTCAATAGTTGAAAGCAAGCCATCGTTTTCATTTCCTATCCATGTCAGCTCAAGTTTCTATCAAATGTCTGACCCCATGTACGACCATGCTATGGCTGTTTATCAGAAGCAGACTCTCATCATTGAGGAAATGGCCGCCAGGTCCAACTGCATCATCGTTGGCAGGTGTGCAGATTACATATTAAGAGACAGGCATCCTTTGCGCATATTCGTTTACGCAGATATGGAGAGCAAGCTCCGCCGCTGCCGTGAAAAAGCGCCGGAGGATGAAAGACTCACCGACAAGGAACTCCGTCAGAAGATCCTTGATATAGACAAGATAAGAGCCAAATATTATGAATTCTATACGGGAGAGCCTTGGGGCAATAAGCTGAATTTTGACATGTGCCTCAACACCACAAATGTTTCCATCAAAGAACTGGCAGCAGCCGTGGCAAAGCTGTATGAATCCTGAACATATATATGAAGGCGCGGCACAGCCGCTCTCCCGCCATAAAAAATGGAGCTGTCGCACAGCTGACCAGATCAGGTCGACTGCAGCGACAGCCCCATTTTTTATTATTTTGCTGCTTCAAGCACTCTTATTATATTTGTATTTCCCGGCACATCTACCGGAACACCTGCGCTGAGCACCACATTGTCCCCTTCCTGTATAAGGCCTGCCTTTAGAGCCTTCTGGGCGCAATGTTCAAAAAGTTCTTCGATCTCATATCTGTAATGGGCCAGCATCGGCCTTACTCCCCAGACAAGAGCAAGCTGATGGAATGTCTTTGTATAAGGAGTAGCGCCTACTATGGTTATATCAGGCCTGAATTTTGCCATACGCCTGGCCGTATATCCCGTCTTGGTTATGGCGATTATGGCGCTGGCATTGATGTCCTTGGCCAGAGTGCAGGCCGCATGGCCTACGGCATTGGTCACATCGGTGGCGTTCATCTCGTGCCATACCATGTTGCGAGGAGGCATCTTGACCTGATCTTCCTCTGCCTGCAAAGCTATCTTTGCCATGGTCTCCACAGCTTCCACAGGGAACCGCCCTGCTGCTGTCTCTCCTGACAGCATGACTGCTGTGGTGCCATCGAATACGGCATTGGCCACATCTGTTATTTCCGCTCTCGTCGGAAGAGGGCTTGTGGTCATGGACTCCAGCATCTGAGTTGCAGTGATGACGATCTTGCCTGACTGAACACACCTTCTTATAAACTTTTTCTGTATTCCGGGAAGTTTTTCGTAGGCCACTTCGACTCCCATATCTCCTCTGGCTACCATTATACCGTCGGAAACATCCAGGATCTTTTCAAAATTGTCTATGCCCTGTGTGCTTTCTATCTTGGAGATTATCTTGATCTCGCTGCCGCCGTTTTCCTCCAGTATCTTTCTTATGGCCAGCACATCTTCCGCAGATCTTACAAAAGAGGCTGCGATATAATCCACATCATTTTCTATGCCGAAAAGTATATCAGCCCTGTCCTGGGGACTTATGTACTCCATCTTCAGGTTCACATTTGGCAGGTTTATGCCTTTGTGGTTGCTTATCTTGCCTCCGTGTATCACAGTTCCTGTCACTGTGGTGCCGGTGGTTTCCTCAACCTTTATGACTATCTTTCCGTCGTTGATGAGCACCAGGTTCCCCGGCCTTACCTCTTGCGGGAGATCCTTATATGTTACGGAAACGATACTGTCTGTACCATCCACCTTATCCGTAGTCAGAGTAAACTTTTGTCCGTCTTTGAGCATTTCTTCGCCGTTTACAAAATTGCCCGTCCTGATCTCAGGTCCCTTGGTATCGAGCATCACTGCTGCTGCGATCCCCATCTCGTCTCTGACTTTTCTGAATGTCTCAATGGTCTTTTTGTGGCCCTCGTGAGTTCCGTGGGAAAAATTGAGCCTGGCCACATTCATACCCGCTTCGAGCATTTCCTTTAGTGTCTTTTCGTCTGAAGAAGCTGGCCCTATGGTGCAGACGATCTTTGTTTTTCTCATTAAATATCCTCCATTTTTAATAGAAAGTAGCGACTTCCTGTTCAGGCACATCGGTCTTTTCCAGCTCTGTTATATAAAGTACCGGCCCGTTGCCCTGATACATGTGGTTAAATTCATTTTTTACTTTTGCTGTAACGATAACCCATTCTCCGTGGGTGAGTTCCTGGGCTTTTTCATATTTGGCTACGAGGCCCCCAAACTGGATGTCCTCAACGCAGCATGTCATTATATGGCGACCGATGACGGTCTCATCGTCTTCCAGGCCTCCTCCTATAAGGGCACGGCCTTTTATCTTAAGTGTCTTGCCGTAATATTTGCTTTCTTCTTCATTAATATCAGAATACCATATGGCATAATCCTGATCTTTTATCTCTACGACCGGAGCATCCAGATCGTAAGGAAGCGGATCTTCTATGTTGTCAAATTCCACCTGATCTTTTGAATACTCATAGAGTATCTGACAGCGGCGGTTGGCGGCCCTGACGATCTTGTGGAATTCCATTTTGTCCATGGATCTGTCGAAATGTTTAAATACTACGGCCTCCGGCGACTTCATCTTGTCGTATACCAGGTTCCTCATATTCTTGTTGTATGTGAGGAATGTCCTGGCGTCCATAAAGTTCATTTCCTGATAGACGGTCCAGTTGGTCGGGATGGCGTTGTAAAAATCATCCAGCATCCACATGCCGTTGTATTCTACAACAACTCTCTCAAATCCAATACTCTTTTCCAGTTCCATCAGGTATTCGGTAGTCAGATCTTCTTCGTCCTCCACCTTTACTATTTTCACATTGGATGAGGCAAAGGCGATGGGCATGAGCTCAGCCTCTCCCTCTTCGCACATGAGGACCAGAGTTTTTTCTCCACCGTTGAACTGGGGATCTTCGAGAGTCTCCTGTATGAAAGTCGTCTTACCTGCGTCCAGGAATCCCGTAAAAAGATATACCGGTATTTCTCTTGTCGTCATTGTCTGTTTTCTCCCTATATGTCAAAGAGTTCCCTGATCTTGTCCTCTTTCATGTCGTGTCCTATTACGCACAGGCGTCCGGTGACCTCTGCAGGGCCTTTTCTCACATCAGGCTCTCCAGGAACATAGTCAAAATGTATCCACTGTCCGTCCTGGCCTTCTACTATGCCCTTGGCTCTGAGTACCATGCCGTAGGTTTCCTGATCGTCAAGGGCTTCCAGGGCTTTCTGTATGGTCTCCTCGGTGAACTTCCTGGCAGTTTCTACCCCTATGCTGTCAAAGACTTCGTCGGCATGATGGTGGTCATGATGATCGTGTCCGCAGCCGCAGTGATCATGATCGTGATCGTGGTGATGTTCATGTTCATGATCGTGGTCATGATGATGGTCGTGGCCGCACTCGCAGTGATCGTGGTGATCATGGTCGTGGCCATGCTCATGGTCATGATGGTCGTGATCGTGGTGGTCGTGATGTTCTTCTGCCAGATGGTGGAGAGCTTCTTCTATGGTGTCTTTCCTCTCCATGGCGTCTAATATCTGTTTTCCCGAAAGTTCATCCCAGTCGGTGGTTATGAGGACAGCTTTCGGATTGTGCTCCTTGATCAGGGCGACAGCCTGCTCCAGTTTTTCTTCCGACATTCCCTTGGTATGGCTCATGATTATGGAGCTGGCGTGTTCGATCTGATTATTGAAAAACTCTCCAAAATTCTTCATGTATACTTTGGCTTTTTTTGCATCCACCACGGTAGTGAAGCCGTTGAGCTGCACCTGGTCAATGTGAAGGTTCTGCACGGCTTCGATAATATCGCTTAATTTGCCTACTCCGGAAGGTTCGATCAGGATCCTGTCAGGTGAAAACTGCTCGACTACCTGAGTCAGGGCCCTGCCGAAATCTCCCACAAGGCTGCAGCAGATACATCCGGAATTCATTTCGTTGATCTCAATGCCGGAGTCCTTCAAAAATCCTCCGTCAATACCTATTTCTCCGAATTCGTTCTCGATGAGAACGATCTTTTCCCCCTTGTAGGCTTCTTCTACAAGCTTCTTTATCAGAGTGGTCTTACCTGCTCCTAAAAAACCCGAAAAAATGTCTACTTTTATCATTTTGTTCATCTCTTTTCCTTAAGTTTATATATGTATTACGCCTTTGGGCGGTAATATCGAACATGCTAATTATACCACTTCACGATAAAAATTAAAAGATATGGGCCGCTATTGTTTTTATGGTTTGAAGCGTGGTATACTTAATAATATAAATTATGGAGGTTGGTTATGGATAAAAGTTCAAGAGAATATGAAGTTTGTTTGTGCAGACATGTAAAGAGAGGTCAGATAGAAGACTTTATCAAAGAAACAGGTACTACTGAGCTGAAAGCAGTCTGCACTGCCATGAACATAGGCAATGTGTGCGGGGCCTGCCGCGAGATCATAGACGAGATAATACAGGAATCCAAAAACGCATGAAAATGGACGGTCGCGTGACCGTCCTCTTTTCATTACAATGGCTATTATGAATTGTTCTGTATTACAGTAAGTTTTTCAAGTGAATACCCCTTTTGAAAATACTCTCTGTAGATCTGCGTACATTTTCTGAAGCGGCTGAAAAGAGCCAGGGCTTTTTCTTCATCGCCGTATACTTTCCAGTATCCGCACAGCTTGCAGCCTTTTGCTCCTTTTTCTATGAATCCCATCACATCTTCCGGCGGAAAGCCCAGGAAAAGCCCTATCTCATGGGGAAAGTCGCTGCTGTGCCTGAGCCGCTTTATGAGCTTTCCCACACATTTTCCTGGGTCGTCACAGCAATATCCTCTTTCTCTGAGCAGAGAGCATGTCAGTTCATCTTTAAAATCTTTCGTCAGTGCCTCCGGACGGAAAACATATATGAGCGCCCTGCCGTCCCTTTTTCTGAGTATCATTGCTCTTATGCCTTTATCAGAAAGCTTGCTGTTCAAAGCTTCTATTTCCCGTTCGAGCATGTCCCCTGCTCCACACTCACAGGTAAACATGCTGCCCGTTTTCAACCCCGCCAATGTAGGCGAGCAGTGCTTTATCACCATTTCTTCTGACATTGCCGGCCTCCCTTTTTATGTTCGGATCATCTGTCCTGTTCTTTCGTCAGGTCATCCTTATCACCTATGTGTTAGTTATAACTAACTTAATGATAGATTACTATATATCACGGATTTTGTCAATAAAAAATGTGAGGGTTTATGGCCCTCACATTTTTTATCTTAAAATTATTCTTCCATGCTCTTCTGGCGGTGTACCAGAGTCTCATATCTTTCCTTGGCCGCTTCTTCAGCTTCCTCGAAGAGTTTTTCAGCTCTTTCAGGGAATCTGAGCTTCAGGGAGTTATATCTTACCTCTCCCATGATAAAGTCTCTGTAGCTTTCGCTTGCTTCACCGCTGTCAAGGATGAGCGGATTCTTGCCCTCTGCTTTGAGTGCAGGATTATATCTGAGCAGGTTCCAGTATCCGGATTTAACTGCGTGCTTCATCTCATCCATGGACTTATCCATTCCGGCCTTGATGCCGTGGTTGATACAAGGAGCATATGCGATTATCAGGGATGGTCCATCATAGCTTTCAGCTTCTCTGAGCGCTTTGAGAGTCTGATTGTAGTCTGCTCCCATGGCTATCTGAGCAACATATACATAGCCGTAAGCCATGGCGATCTGTACCATATCTTTCTTCTTGATGCCCTTACCGGAAGCCGCAAACTTGGCTACTGCTCCGATAGGCGTTGCCTTGGATGACTGTCCGCCGGTGTTGGAGTAAACCTCTGTATCGAATACCATGATGTTTACATTTTCGCCGGAAGCCAGAACATGGTCAAGTCCGCCGTAGCCTATATCGTAAGCCCAGCCGTCTCCTCCGAACATCCATACGGAAGGCTTGCCGAGCATATCCTTATTATCTACTACGAACTGAGCGTCCTCATTGGTGGCTGCAAGAGCCTGGCAGGCTGCGGCAAAGGCATCGCCGGCTTTTCCTGCCTTGGAAGCATCGTCCATCACATCCAGCCATTCCTTTGCAGGAGCGCCTACAACATCGGCAAGTCTTTGGGCTGCTGATCTGAGCTCGTTTCTGCGGGCATTGACCGATATAGCCATGCCGAGTCCGAATTCAGCGTTATCTTCAAACAGTGAGTTGCCCCATGCCGGACCCTTTCCTTCTTTATTGACTGTGTAAGGAGTGCTCGGAGCGCTGCATCCCCAGATTGATGAACATCCTGTAGCATTGGCTATGAACATGCGGTCTCCGAAAAGCTGTGTTATCAGCTTGGCATAAGGTGATTCTCCGCATCCAGGACATGCTCCTGAGAATTCCATCAGAGGCTGTTTGAACTGAGAGCCTTTGACGGTATCTTCCTTGAACTTGGTCTCTTTATATGTAACATCGTTAAAGAGATAATCGAATCTCTTCTGCTGGCTGTCAACATACTCGTCATCAACAGCATGCATGGTGAGTGCTTTGTTCTTTGAAGGACATACATTGGCACATGAGCCGCAGCCTGTGCAGTCCATGGTGGAGATCCCGATGGCAAAGTACTTGCCTTCTTCGCCTCTCATCGGCAGAACGCTGTCTTTGATAGGTTCAGCTTCTTTTTCATCCAGCACGAACGGTCTGATAACTCCGTGCGGACATACATATGAACACATGTTGCACTGGATGCAGTTTGCCATTTCCCAGTGAGGAACATCAGCTGCTATTCCGCGTTTCTCATATGCTGCAGTTCCGTTAGGGACCATTCCCGTAGCGGTATCCAGGAAATCGGATACAGGTACATTGTCTCCGGTCATGGTGTTGGTGGTGTAGAGGATCTTGTTGAGATAATCCGTATGCAGCTTATCTCTGCCTACCATAGGTTCAACCTTGGTATCATCCTCTGCATCTGCCCATGAAGCCGGGATCTCTACCTTGTGGATGTGGGTAACGCCGGCGTCTACAGCCTGCATGTTCATGTTTACGATCTTCTCGCCCTTTGCGCCGTAGGTCTTCTGGATGGCATCCTTCATGTATTTTACGGCGTCGTCAATAGGGATGATCTCAGCCAGCTTGAAGAAAGCAGCCTGGAGCACAGTGTTGGTCCTGCGGGCACCAAGACCTATATCCTTGGCGATGGAAACGGCATCGCAGGTGTAGAATTTTATGTTGTTCCTGGCGATATATCTTTTAACTTTTCCAGGAAGATGTTTGTCCAGTTCCTCATCATTCCATACGCAGTTGAGCAGGAAGAATCCGCCCGGCTTAACATCCTGTACCATATCGTATTTGTAGATATATGCAGAATTATGGCATGCAACAAAGTCAGCCTGTTTTACATAGTATGTGGACCTTATCGGCTCGTCTCCAAATCTCAGGTGGGAAATTGTAAGACCTCCTGATTTTTTGGAGTCATACTGGAAGTATGCCTGAACCTTCTTGTCTGTATGGTCGCCTATGATCTTTACGCTGTTCTTGTTGGCTCCTACGGTACCGTCTGCTCCCAGTCCCCAGAACTTGCATGCTTTTGTGCCTTCCGGAGCAACATCAGGATATTCTGAAGGTGTCAGGGACAGTCCTGTTACATCGTCTATGATGGAAATGGTGAATTCCTTCTTAGGTTCATCGCTCCAGAGATTCTCATAAACAGCCAGGATATCTCCAGGCTGGGTGTCCTTGGATGACAGTCCGTAACGGCCTCCTACGATGAGGCAGTTTTCAAATTCAGTTCCTCTCAGAGCCGAAACAACATCCAGGAACAGAGGCTCTCCTACTCCGCCCGGCTCTTTTGTCCTGTCAAGGACAGCTATCTTCTTAACTGTCTTAGGCATTACATTGAGCAGGTATTTTGTGGAGAAAGGTCTGTAGAGATGTACTTCTACGATACCGACCTTTTTGCCTTTTCCTCTCAGATAGTCTACCAGTTCTTCTGCCGCTTCGCATACGGAACCCATAGCCACGATTATCTCTGTGGCTTCAGGATCGCCATAATAGTTGAACGGCTTATAATCGGTGCCGATCTTGGCGTTTACCTTGTCCATGTATTCGGCAATAATGTCAGCAGTAACCAGATATGCCGGGTTGCAGGCTTCTCTGTGCTGGAAGAATGTTTCCGGCTGCTCCGCAGAACCTATGCTGTGAGGGTGGTTAGGATTGAGTGCTCTTGCTCTGAAAGTTCTCACAGCATCCCAATCTACCATGTCTTTCAGTTCATCATAGTCCCATATCTCTATTTTCTGGTTTTCGTGGGAAGTTCTGAAACCATCAAAGAAATGAAGCATAGGAAGCTTGCCTGCGATCGTTGCCAGATGAGCCACTGCTGCAAGGTCCATGACCTGCTGTACGCTGTTGGATGCAAGCATAGCAAAGCCTGTCTGACGGCAGCTCATAACATCTGAATGATCGCCGAAAATAGACAGGGCGTGGGTAGCCAAAGTTCTTGCTGCCACATGGAAAACTGTAGGAGTCTGCTCTCCTGCCAGCTTATACATGTTCGGGATCATGAGCAGCAGTCCCTGCGATGCTGTAAATGTAGAAGTATATGCGCCTGCTGCGACAGAACCGTGGACAGCTCCGGCAGCGCCTCCTTCTGACTGCATTTCTACAATTTTTACTTTTTCGCCGAAAATGTTCTTCCGGTCTTCAGAAACCCATTCATCCATGCTCTCTGCCATTGGTGAAGATGGCGTGATCGGATAGATTGCTGCTACTTCAGAAAAAGCATATGCTACATGAGCGGCAGCCGTGTTTCCGTCCATTGTCTTTAACTTTCTCACTGTATTCCTTCTCCTTCCCAGATACCTGAGTTTCACTTCAAATATAATGCTTCAGTATCTGTTGTTAATAAAAGTGCCATAATCATGCATATCTGCGTATAAAATATCCATATTGTGCATAAAACACCCACGCCGTGCATAATATAATATAAAAAGCCGCAATAAACTCCGCCGCCATCCAAATGCGGCCGAGCATACGGCACTTGGCCTCACCTTATTATAAATATTCCCTCATCGAATTGTCAAGTCATCTTTTTAACAAAGCCCCTTACAATTCTTGCTGTGACCCCCCATATGACCCTTTCCCCGTATTTATATACCGGCAGGATGTTTTTTCCTTTCCGCCAGTTATATGAAGGGGATATTCCGGCTTCTTCATATGGGAAATCCTTCACATCCGAGAGCACATCTACATCATATATCTGCGCTTCATTTTCACGGAAAAAGTCCAGCGGTACCGTAAACAGTTCCTGGACCTCATCCCGGTTTATCCTTGCCGCCTTCAGATCTCCTTCGTCTATGGAAGCCGGAAAGGTATAGAGCGTATATCCGGAAAAACTGTATAATGTGTCAAACTGTCCGAGGATCTTCACTTGTGAGGCAGGTATGCCTGTTTCTTCCTGTGTCTCTCTCAGAGCACACTCCTGCGGGCTTTCTCCCTCCTCGATCTTTCCGCCTGGAAAGCATATATCTCCCGGCTGGGATTTCAGCTTAGGAGACCTGACTTCAAACAGCAGGCAGAGGCCCTCCGGTTTTTCCACCAGAGGAATGGTAACGCTGAAAAATCTGTGCTTATCTATGGTGCCTACCGGGCGTCCTTTGAGCCTGTCCTCGATTTCCTTTATGTTCATTCCTTTTGTTTCCTCCGGATCATGTTTTTTACAGCCAAAGGCCGCAAAATAAACACAAGGTGATGGAAAGCCACCACCTTGATATCATCAAAGCAAATTTATATTTTAATTAAGGATCTCACATCCGTCGAAGTTTACGCCTATCATCTCTTCTTTTTCGGCGCTTACGCTTACAACGAAGTCCATACCATAGTTTTTGGATATATCTTTGAGCCTTTCAACAAACTCAGGCAGGTCGCCCAACGAGAAATCCGCATGTTTGAGTATGCTGTCTATGTATATGGTCTCGATGTCGTGGTCGAGACTGATTATACCATACAGGAATCCGATGTATTCGTCACAGTTTGTTATATGTTCAAAATCCTCCATGCAGATTACTCTTATTTTATATCTAAGGTCATACATCAATCTGTGATTCTTGTTGATGAATATGACACTTCCTTTGCTGCTTTCTACAGATTCATTGGCAAGGTCTATCATCTGTTTGGTCTTGCCGCTGCCTTTGTGTCCCAATAATAATTTAACCATGGTTACCGCCTCCTAAATAAATTTCCCTTGAATTTGGTATCTTATTTTTACTAATTATACAATATGGATAATCCATTTTCAAGGGGTAAATAAGACTAATTCTGCGGCTGTTCACAGGGCATGGGGCAAGACCGTTCCGGCACATAAAAGACAGCCTGCACGAGACCTGCCGGGCATGATAAGATCGGCAGGTCCTTTTTTCAAAGCGCCCGGCTATGCCCTGTACGCAGTACCTGATACACAAGTCATGTGTCCTGCCTTCTGCGGCCCAGCCTGAGCTGTCCGCATGCCCCGTCTATATCATCTCCAAGTTCACGCCTGATGGTGGCGGGTATTCCTGCACTTTCCAGAGCTTTGCGAAAGCTTTCTGCATCTCTTCGGCTTACTGTATCATAGCCGGTCTCGTCAACTTTATTAAGCGGTATCAGGTTCACATGGCACAGGGTTCCCCTCAGGAGCGAAGCCAGCCGCCTGCTGTCTGCCGCTCCGTCATTGACACCTTTTATCAGGGTATATTCAAAGGTTATCCTCCTTGATGTCGCACTGGTATACTGGCGGCATGCATCCATCAGCTCCTTCAGGCCATACTTTCTGTTTACAGGCATTATGGCGCTGCGCTCATCATCCGATGCGGCATGGAGAGATATGGCCAGGTTGGCCTGAGGAAAATCTTCCGCAAACTTTTCAATGCCCGGTATGATACCGCAGGTTGAGACTGTTATGTGCCTCATGCTCATGTTCCTGCCTCTTGGGTCGGTCACTATCCTGATAAAAGAAGCGAGATTTTCATAATTATCAAAAGGCTCCCCGCTTCCCATTACGACAATATGGTTTATCTTCTGGCCTGTGTCCTTTTCCGCTGCATCTATCTGCCCGGTCATCTCCCCCGCTGTCAGATCCCGGCACAGGCCTCCCAGGGTGGAAGCACAAAAAGCGCAGCCCATGCGGCAGCCCGCCTGTGATGACACACACAGGGTATTGCCGTATTTATATTTCATGAACACACTCTCTATGGTGTTTCCGTCATTGAGGCCAAACAGGTACTTTCTCGTGCCGTCAGTTTTGGACTCCTGCTTTTTCAGGATCTCAAGACGGCCTATATGGAATCCATCATCCTTGAGTTTTTCCCTAAGAGCACCGGGTACATTGGTCATCTCGTCAAAAGATACGCTTCCGCCTGAGAGCCAGGCAAAGATCTGCCCGGCCCTGTAACTTTTTTCTCCCATTGAAGTGACCAGCTCAGTAAGCTGATCCAGTCTTAAATTTTTCAGGTCTTTTTCCATATTTAATCCACATCATGCCTTGACAATATTGCCGCAGGCGTCTTTCTCATGGTATTGAACACCGGTATGAGCCCTACTATGGAGTTGAACACATACACGATGGCCACAGCACCTCCTATGACTACAGGGTTTATGGCAAACATCTGAGCTATCATTGAGATCTGGCACAGGTGGTAGAAGATATATGACATGATGATTATCCCCACCAGGCTGCTTACGGTGGTGATGGCTATTATCTCTCCCAGGAACATCTTGTATATATCGGTCTTTTTAACACCTATGGCCCTGTATATGCCTATTTCTTTTATCCTTGAAAGGAATGAAGATCTGGTCATCAGCAAGATCTCTATGAGGGATATGGCCATTATGATCAGGCAGATCAATATGTTGGCCGAAGTCTGGCTCTGACGGTCATCCATATAGTCTTTTTTGTCTGCATCATACGCCGACTGGACGCTGTAGCCGTCCTCTGTCAGGATCCCCATCATTGCTTCCTTGTCATGGGAGGCTATGTCAAAGGTCCTGGAGTCTGTTATCATATCATACTTTATCGTATCCTCATTTACAAGATAAAAGTCTGTGCTTTCTTTGCCCGAAGCATCATTATCCTCATAATATCCTGTTACCGTAAGCTTCTGGCCGTTCACCGATGCATCTATCTGGCGCCCTATGGATGTCCCTTCGGCCATGGATACCGGCACAAGCACTTCGTAGTCGTTTTCTGGCAGATGTCCCGATGTGACAGTTATGTCCCCGCCGTATGTGGCATAGTCCCACATGACAGGCCGGGCTGCTTCTGTCTGGGATATTTCTGTCTGATCTGCATACATAGATCCTGCAATGTATCCGCTGTAGAGTATATCTGTGAACAGCGCCGTATCTGCATATATGACAGGCTGGGCCGTATCTGTTATCCCTACGATCTGGAAATCATCCATGGGATATGCTTCGACTTTCTGCCCTATCATCTGCTGCGCCTGGGTTATGCCAACCTGCTTGGGAACATCAGACTGGAACATCCTGTCTATGACCAGCTTATCTACCACTATCTCGTGGCTGTTGTCCGGAAGACGCCCGCAGATCAGATCCTCTCCGGTTATCTGAGCCATGTCTGTCAGTGAGCCTGACAGGGATGCTGACGCCTCCTCAGTCTGATAGTAAAAATCCATCTTGAAGTTAAAGGAGGCCACAGACGATACCGGGAAAATATAGTCCACCTGGGCCATGTTTTCATACTCTGTGAAAGCATCCACAGTCATGGCCGGAGTCTCAACGGTCATATAATCCCTGTTCTTTTGTATGAAATCCTCATCCTGCACATCCAGGCTTGCATATATGCTGCTGAGAGCATAGGTAATGAACACTCCTGCCAGCATAAATCCGATGAACAGCAGCTTCTTGATGAGGGGATAGGTTCCTATCTTTTTGAAGCCCTTGGCGACCGATGCCGGGAAGCTGATTATTGAGCTGTATCTTTCTTTTATGGAGGTATCGGCAACCTTATCAAAATCAAAATCATAGCTTTCGTAAAGGGTCTTGTCGATCTCCCGGTAATGGTCATCCACAAACTCTACTGCCGAGTTGCTGTCAACCACCTCTATCCTCTGGTCATTGGCAGTCTTGATATATATATTTCCGTTCCTGACAACGATCTTAAGGTCCAGTCTGTCATCAGCAGAGCCATAAAAGTCTATTGCCATATCCTCGGAACGGGCGCTGCTGTGTTTTTCAAAATCCTTCAGATAAATCCGGTTGTCTATCCGGTAATCAAGATTATCGTCTGTCTGGTTGGCATGATCGTTTATGATCTTTCCGTCTTTGAGTTCTATGATCCTGGATGCGTAAAACTTCGCCAGCTCCACTTCGTGAGTCACCAGCACCACCAGCCTGTCTCTGGAAATAGCCTTGATGATGTTCATGATCTCTATGGTATTGGCGCTGTCAAGGTTTCCCGTGGGCTCATCGGCTATGATTATCTTTGGATTCTTGGCAATGGCTCTGGCTATGCCCACCCTCTGGCGCTCTCCGCCGGAAAGCATATCGGCCATCCTGTTGCGGTATCTGTAGATCCCCAGGGTCTCAAGAATGTACTCTATCCTTTTTCTGATCTCTGCTTCATCCTTTATCCCTATCATCCTCAGGACCATGGCCACATTTTCATATACGGTCATATTGTCCACCAGCTTGTAGTCCTGAAAAATATAGCCTATTTTGAGGTTTCTTATCTCATCCACCCCGGAGGCGCTCTTTGAGGTTATCCTTTCTCCGTCAACGAAGATTTCTCCACTGTCTGTCTTATCCAGGCCGCCTATGGCGTTGAGCAGAGTCGTCTTGCCTGATCCGGACGGTCCCAGCAGGGCTACAAGTCCTGTGGGCTCCAGCTCAAGGGTCGTATCGTTTATTACATGTATCTCATTTCTCTTTCCCTTGTTGAAATACTTATTTACACCTTTTAACCTTATCATCTCTTACGCCTCCTCTCTGTATGTGTTCATCACAGAGTCCCTGAACAGTTTTCTTGCGAACCTGTGTGATATCATGTAGGACATGGCGATGATTATGATGTATATTGCAACATAGTTGCCTGGTGTCAGATATCCGGCAAGATCCACAACAAAGGTCTGGGTTATGACATGGGCGTAGACCAGCGCCATAACAGCCATGAACAGGGCATATGCCATGGTTGCGGTCAGGAACAGCTCTATATCCAGAAGCTGTCTTGAGATCTTCCTGGATGCCCCCAAAGTCCTGAGCGTAGTATAATAAGCGTTTCTGGACTTGAGCACTATCCTTATGATGAAATACGAAATGAAGAAAAGCGCTATTATGAGCACAGCCAGCATAAATGTCTTCATCAGGGTTATCATCTGCATGAGTTCTATTCCCTCGTCGGCAAGAGCATCCCTCATGGCCAGGGTCTTAAAGCCCATATCATTCAGGGCGCTTATGGTATCATCAAGCTTCTTGACATCCTCCACATAGACAGAACTCTGAAAATATCCCTTGTTGACCAGCCGGTCGTACTGATCCTCGTTGACATATACCGCTCCGTTGATGCTCTCATTGTATTCCTCGCCCAGCAGGCTGCTGAAATTATTTTTGTTGTATGTCCTGGTGATCCTGACATTTACCGAATCTTTATCATAGACTCCATCAACACTTATCTCTATATTTTTCCCTATGCATTCACCGTCAGATGTCATATCTCCAAGCATATTGCTCACATATGCTTCTCCCTCCGGGACATTGGAGTTCGGTATTATCTGAAATATCGCATTATCGGAAGTGGACAGGAAATACTGTCCCTCAAAATATGAACCCAGGTCTTCCTTCTCTGCCGCTATCTGACGGCTTATGCTCTCAAAGAGACTGCTTCCCACATAGAACCGGTTATATCCTCCGGTCTGACTGTCAGGAGCCGCCGCAACGCCTACAACTTTCATCGGGTTTATCAGTTTCAGCATGCCTTCCGGGTCGTATCTCTCGATATATAAGTCTTTTCCGATCATATCCTCCATTTCATCGGTAAAATATGCATCGTCACTGTCGCCCAGCAGGATGATCTCATTATCATTTTCCGGCATCCTGCCTGCGGCAAGCTGGCCGTCAAAATCTTTCAGCTCAAAGAAGTTCCCGTAAAACCAGTACCATCCTTCCTGATCGATGACAGATTCTGTATAGTCTGTGAGCATGTCGTTTTTTGAAACCCTGCTGACATTATCAAGGGCTTCCACCTGAGCCAGCTCGTCTTCTGTTATGGCTGACCTGTCCTCCTTACTGATGACTATACGGCTGTCAGAAGAATCAGAAAAGAACTGGCTGTATCCATATATTGATTCTTCATAGGCCATCTTCTGAAAGCTGGAATAAGTCCCTGCTACAGCAAAGACAACAAACAGGAATACCGCAAATATGAGTACGAATTTCGCCGGGATATTGAAGGCGTTCCTTGCACCGATCCTTATCCTGTCTGCTGCGGTTATATCGCTGAACCTGCGGGCCGTTTCCGTCTGAGGCGGTACAGGCTTTGCAATGACCTTGTCTTCCAGTATCTTGCCGTCATGCATTTTTATGAGCCTCGTGGCGTACTTTTCCACCTGTTCCAGATTGTGGGTAACTATGATGACAAGTTTGTCTTTTGAAATCTGGCTGAGGAGACTTATGACATCTTCAGCCGATTTGCTGTCAAGATTTCCCGTAGGCTCATCGGCGACTATTATGGGTGTCTCCTTGGCAAGGGCTCTTGCGATGGCCACCCTCTGCTTCTGACCGCCGGAAAGCTTGGCGCATTTTGTCCCGGCAAAATCCGACAGACCGACTTTCTCTATGATGTCCATGACCCTGTCTCTGGCTTCTTTTTTGCTTTCGCCATTGAGGAGAAGGGCCAGCTCCACATTCTGGTAGACCGTATAGCTGTTCACCAGATTGAAATTCTGGAAAATGTTCCCCACATATTTACGGCGGTATTCTTCAAAATCAGCCTCGTTGTAGTGGCTGGTCTCCTGGCCGTTTATATACATTTCCCCTTCTTCGTAGGTATCCAGCCCCGAAAGCACATTGAGGAGAGTTGACTTGCCGCTTCCCGATTCGCCGGTTATCACGACAAACTCGCCCATCGACAGCTCCAGGTTTACCCTGGAAAAACCGCTGGTTATGACTCCGTTGCTGTAATAAAATTTTGATACATTTTTAAGTTTGAGCATATACATACCCCTTTTCGCTTTTTTCAGTCCAACCGGTCCGCAGGATCTGTTATCTGCATCTCTGCCGTCCGTCGGCCCTTTCACAGAGTCTTCACCCTGCGCACAAAAAAAGTGTACTAAATAAATAGTACACCGTCAATAAAAAATGCTGATCGTAAGTTTTAGTTAAGAAATTTGAAAATTGTTATTTTTCCAGTTTGCTCACAAGAAAATCTATGACCTTGTCCTTTTCTATCCCCAGTGCATAGGCCAGTTCCTCGCTTATTATCTTTTCCGCCTCCCTGAAAGTCCTCTCGTCAGCGATATGCAGTTTCTTTCCCCTGGATTCCTGTTCGTTCTGCTTAAATTTTAACTTTCTGGCCAGCAATATGATGTCCCTGATATCTCCGTAAAGAAGTATATTCTTGAAGGCTGCCTGGCGTTCCCTGTCATTGGTTATCCAAGGATCGCTCTCAAGGGGCAAGGTTTCAAGCAGGTCCATGACCTCGCCCCTTGTGAGCACAGATCTGATCTTGCTCACACCTTTTTCGTTGCTGACAGGCACATAAGTTACTGACCCTCCGCGCCGGAGTACATAATATCTGTCGTTCTTGCCGCCGAACTTCATATCAGCTATCTCCTGTACCTGATAAAGTCCTTCGGTCCCGTATACTACCATATCTCCCTCTTTAAAAGTATTCATATCTCATCACTCTTTCTGTTGTTCTTATATCTGTCATCTTTAACATGCGGCATGCCGTCTGCCCGGCATTGCGGTTTATGCGCAGTTTGGGTTCTCCCCTGCAACGAGGTGCGCCGTTTAAGTATGTGGACCCGGGCTCTCTGTCTCCCCGGCTCCGATGTTGGCTTTTTGCTAAACCTCAGCCATATGAGCCAACATTGCATGTCGAAAAATGTCGAAAATGTCGGAAAAAATGCCCGATGTTGGCTTTTTGACTGCGCAGAGTCATTTCAGACAACAGTTTTCCGGGAAACTGTTACCTGTTTTATGTCTGTGGGCTCAAAAAGACAACATTTCAGAGAAAAGCAGGATAATCCGGTGCCGTTTGTTGGCTTTTTCCTCACTGAGCGAAAAAACAGCCAACCGCTTTTCATGCCGCCCTGCCGAAATGTTGTATATATTTTGAAAATCCGATTTTTTACAACATCAGTCCATAATTTCCCCGGTCTGAAAGGGGTTTCAACCGGAAATGCTGCAATTTTTTATGGATTTCCAATTTTCATACAACATACGCCTGGACATAAAGGCTGACCATCCGCCCATACCCTGTATTTCATATATATTATATCACATTTTCCGTCAAAAATCATGGGGCAAATTTGTGCAGGCTCCCTGGAGTCTTTCCAGAAACTCGCAGGCCTCCAGCCCGTCCATCTGCACATGATGGAACTGAAATGACACCGGCAGCAGGGTCCTGTCCTCCTGCCTCCTGTATTTTCCCCAGATCAGAAAGGGGTTGTTGAATATGCCGCTGTACATGTTTACCGCACCGTCTATATCATAAGCGGCCAGATTGGATGTTCCTATTATCATGCGGTCCGGCAGCTCAAAGTCCGTGCAATCCAAGCGGACCTTTTCAGTCAGCTCATCGTAGATGGCGCTGAACCGGTCAGGGGCATCGCAGAAAGGCAGGTCACAGGTGCTCAGGCCGCCGCTGATGTCTGCTACTATGGTGTTGACTCCTATCTCGTCGTACTCCAGCATCTTCTCGCCCGCCGGCAGCAGGCGGAACTGAGGCGTCTTATGCGCCGCCTGCGCCGTGCAGAAGCACATCAGCATGTTGAATCTGTATCCGCTTTCCTTGAGGCGGACCAGAGGTGATACATCAAGAGTCTTAAATATGGTCACCATAGGCATAGGCGCATCTTTGTAGAGCTGCCAGCTCTTGGCTCTGGGCGTGGTCATCGGGTCTACTTCTCGCATTTTTTCCTCCTTATCCATATCAACGCCCCTGTCTCCAAAGGGCGCAAAAAACCGCTCTCCTGCGGACAGGCGGTCAGCCGTCCGTCAGAAAGCGGTTTTTAAAATGTTATCCTATTTTGCGTCAGGCAGGCTGGTCCTCATCAGGTTTATCCTGTTCTGGTTGTCGATCTCATAGATCTTGACTTCTACCTTATCGCCGATGTTCATTACATCTTCTACTTTTTCCACTCTGCCTTTTGCCATCTTGGAAATGTGCAGCAGGCCTTCTTTTCCAGGGAGGATCTCTATGAAAGCGCCGAAGTTCATTATCCTTGTTACGGTACCTTCGTATACCTCGCCAACTTCCGGATCCTTGGTCAGCATTTCGATCTGGCGGCGGGCTTCCTCTGCGCCGGCCTGGTCTACACTGTAAATGCTTACAAGGCCAGGGATTTCCTCGGAAATATCTATCTTTACACCAGTTTCTTCGATGATCTTGTTGATGGTCTTTCCTCCCGGACCGATGACTATCCTTACCTTGTCAGGATCTATGTTCATGGTCATGGCTCTCGGTGCATACTTGGACAGTTCAGAACGAGGTGCTTCTATTTCTTCGAGCATCTTGCCCATGATGTACATCCTGCCCTCTTTTGCCTGTTTAAGGGCTTTTTCGAGTATCTCCCTTGAAAGTCCGTGAACTTTGATGTCCATCTGTATGGCTGTGACTCCATCCTCGGTGCCGGTAACCTTAAAGTCCATATCCCCCAGGAAATCTTCCATACCCTGGATATCTGAAAGGATAGCAAATTCAGAAGTGCCGACCTCTTTTACTCTTTCGATAAGTCCCATGGCTATTCCGGCAACAGGCTTTTTGATAGGCACGCCGGCGTCCATCAGAGCAAGACATGAACCGCAGGTTGATCCCATTGAGGTAGAACCGTTGGATGAAAGTACTTCGGATACTACTCTTATGGCGTAAGGGAAGTCCTCAACGCTCGGCAGTACCGGTACCAGAGCTCTTTCTGCCAGAGCGCCGTGGCCGATCTCTCTCCTGCCCGGGCTTCTTGAAGTCTTTGCTTCGCCCACGGAATATCCCGGGAAGTTATAGTGGTGCATATATCTCTTGGAAGTATCCTCGGTGATACCGTCGATGGTCTGAGCCTCGCTGGCCGGAGCCAGAGTACATACGGAAAGGACCTGAGTCTGGCCTCTCTTGAACAGGCCGGAGCCGTGAGTCCTCGGCAGCAGTCCGGTCTCGCACCATATAGGTCTGATCTCATCAAGCTTTCTGTTGTCAGGGCGGATGCCTTCGTCCATTATCATTGCCCTTACAGTTTCTTTGGTTATATTGTAAAGGACAGAATCTATATCTCTTGCGCCTTCAGGATAGATCTCCTCGAAGTGCTCTTTAGTCTCCGCCTCAACAGCGTCCATGTTTTCCAGTCTCTCCAGCTTATCCGGAGTGCGGATGGCCTCTTTCATCTTAGGGGCAGCGTATTCCCTTACAGCCTGATCTATCTCATCAAGCGGCTTGTAGAGCACCACTTCCTGCTTAGGCCTGCCCACTTCTCTCACGATCTCTTCAATGAATTCTACGATCTTCTTTATCTCTTCGTGGGCAAAGAGGATAGCATCAAGCATTTCCATTTCAGGAACTTCATTGGCTCCGGCTTCTACCATCATTATGGCTTCCTTGGTACCGGAAACCGTCATATCCATGTCGGAAACTTCTCTCTGCTCCAGAGTCGGGTTGATGACCAGTTTGCCGTCAACTCTTCCCACTTTGACCGAACCTGTCGGCCCGTCCCATGGTATGTCGGAAGTGGCCAGGGCGACCGATGAGCCTATCATGCCGCAGATCTCAGGCGAGCAGTCAGGATCCACTGACATTACTGTAGCCACCACCACTACATCGTTATAATATCCCTTAGGGAACAGCGGCCTGATAGGCCTGTCTATGAGCCTTGATGTCAGTATGGCGTGTTCGCTTGGTCTTCCCTCTCTTTTGATGAATCCTCCCGGTATCTTGCCTACTGAATACATTCTTTCTTCAAAATCTACAGAAAGAGGGAAAAAGTCTATATCCGGCTTTGGTTCTTTTGAAGCGCAGGCGGTTACATTTACCACCGTATCGCCGTACCTTACCATGACTTGTCCGTTGGCCTGTTCGCATACTTTGCCGATCTCAAACTGCAGGAGCCTGCCTCCCACCGCTGTCTTAAATGTTCTGTAATCTTCAAATCTTGCCATTATTAACAACTACCTCCTGTTAATTTCTTCTCTTCACTTTGGCAATCGATGGCTCTCCGCATTGATTTTCCCGATCTCCAGCACATCTTGCCCATTGCAGAAAAACTTAAAAATCAATGCCGGGAGCCATATCGAGTGATACAAATAAGCGGGGATGATATCCCCGCTTAAAGTCGATCTCTGCCGCAAGCCCGTACATACGACAGCTTGCATGCTTGCGCCCGCAAACGGAGAGAAAAGCGCCTTTTCGCCTATTTTCTCAGTCCTAAACGAGCGATAAGGGTCCTGTATCTCTCAAGGTCTTTCTCCCTGAGATATGCAAGAAGGTTCCTTCTCTGTCCTACCATCTTGAGAAGGCCTCTTCTGGAATGATGGTCTTTCTTGTGGACTTTGAGATGTTCGTTAAGATCGTTGATCCTGTAAGTAAGGATAGCGATCTGAACTTCCGGGGAACCGGTGTCGCCTTCTTTGAGCTGATAATCTTTGATTATCTGTTTTTTGATCTCTTTGGTTATCATTTTCTGTCTCCTTTTCTTATTCGCCTCATGCCCTGTGCTGCGTCGGAGTGTCGCCATACGGAGCAAAAGGTAAAATTCCAACGCCTTATATTAACATAAAAAAACCGTTTTGTCCATCAGTTTTTCCTAAACTTCCGCAATTTTGAGAGATCTTTACATCAATTTCGGTATACCGGCATACCATGCCGCCAAACTCTCCATCACACCATGTAATTATATGCTCTCACCATTTCAGTCACATCGTTGGTCTTATATTCGACTATCTTTTCGGAGATAAGCTCCACTCCCGGATATGACGAAGCGCCAAGGGCATCTGCATGTTTCTGGTATTCTATCCTGAGAGTGATCTCATCAGGTATTGCTATATGACCGCCCATCTTGCCGGCAATGGCTGTTTTTACGCCTTCTTCAATGAGGTCGCATGCGTCTGCAGGATGGATGCTCATGACAGAATCACCTACACCTTTTTTTACAGCTACAGTCCCGATCTGAGGGATGTATTTCTTTGCATGATCGCAGATGGCTTCATCTCCGCTGATAAATACAACTGGTACTCCCAGCTTGGCGGCATTATAGCTGTTCTTCATAAATTCTGACATTCTTTCGCCGTTTATCCACACATGATCAAGTTTAGGATAGCAGCTGGTATGGGCAAGGGGATTTTTATCTGAGCCTGCTTCCGAGTGATATCCTATGTATATCACACAGTCAAAAGTTTCATCCAGGCCTTCCAGCATGGAAAGAAGCGTTCCGCCCCATCCTCTTATGAGTTTTACTCCTCTCGGCAGCAGGTTATGGTCTATGTTCATTGCGTTGTCGTGACCGTCGCGGACTATGATCTCCTCTGCTCCTGCTGCAAACGCTCCTCTGCAGGCAGCGGCAACTTCAAGAGACATCTGTCTGGCTGCTTCAGCATACATATGACCGTCAGGCACAGTCTCTCCCCATGATACTACATCTGTCACGCCTTCAATGTCTGCACTGATAAACACTTTCTTCACTTTTTTGTACCTCCTCGCTGTTATTCTTGATATATTCTCGGCGGCCTTGCCATTATACGAGCCACTATCTCATTTTTGTTGGTCCCTGCCAGAGCTGCAGCCTCGGCTATGGTCATGGTATTGTTTTCTCCGTCACCGTATATGACAGCCGTATCTCCTTCCTGGGCATCGGGTACTCCTGACAGATCGACCATGCACTGATCCATGCAGATCACGCCGATTATCGGGCATTTGACCCCTCTGATGGTCACATATCCTTTATCCCTCATATTTCTCGGATATCCGTCAGAATATCCGAAAGGCAGAGTCCCGATGACCGTATCCTCCGGAGCCCTCCACAAATAGTCATAGCCGACCCCTTCGCCTTTTTTGACATGATGTATCTGAGATATCCTGCTTTCAAATGTCATACATGTTTTTACATCAAGGTGACCTTTGGAAAAGCCCTTCAGTCCATAGATGAGCGCTCCCGGCCTGACCATGTTCATTCTGTACTGAGGATAGTCCACCAGTGAAATGCTGTCTGCTATGTGCTTGTATCTGAACTTGCAGCCACGGCGCTCCAGCTTTTCTATCATGTCTGTGAACAGGCTGTACTGTTTTTCGTCCTCTTCTTCGCTTGTCAGGGCAAGATGAGAAAATATCCCCTCCACCTCCAGGCCAGGCAGGCTGTACATCTGGTAAAGTTCTTCTTCATCATATACTCCAAGCCGGTGGAATCCCGTATCTACTTTAAGATGTACCTTTGCTTTTTTCCCGGCTTTTGCAGCCGCCTCGCCAAGAGCTTTTGCCTGTCTGAGATTTACGACTGCCTGGGTTATATCATTCTCGACGACAATGCTGCAAAGTCTCTCCGGAGTATGGCCCAATATGAACACCGGATAATCCGGATAATGTTCTTTAAGTTCAAGGGCTTCGGTCAGGGTTGCCACCGCAAGATACGCTGCCCCCTCTTCCATAAGTGCCGGTGCTATGCCCACAGCCCCATGGCCGTAGCCGTTTGCTTTTACCACCGGCATTATGGCCACATCGCTGCCGCATGATCCGGCTATAAGCCTCATATTCTCTCTGATGGCGCCCAGATCCACTTTTACCACCGTATCTCTCATTATCATATCATTTTTTCTCCTTTTCAAGCAGATGCAAAACTCCCAGTACTTCCATGAGCATGGCGTACTTCATGGATGTTTCATCGGGATTGAAATATTCGCTGTGTATCTTCTGGATATGGGCTTCTTTGCCCGAATCCGTTCCCACATTGAAATACAGCCCGTCGCACATCCTGGAAAAGAAAGAGAAGTCATCGGCTCCCAGACTTGGCTCTTCCATAAAATATATCTTATCCCTGCCGAACAATTCTGTCCCGATGGCCGAAAGATCGTCACATATCTCTGTACTGTTTATCAGGGCCGGGTATCCGTCGCTGAGGGTCATATGCAGTTTTGCGCCATAAGCCTGGCATATCCCTTCTGCTACGGTACGGACCCTGTTTTTCAGTGTATCCATTGTATCAGGGTCAAGAGCCCTCAATGTGCCGGACATTTTCACATCTCCAGCTACGATGTTTTCCTTGGTACCGCCATTGAACTGCCCGATGGTGATGATCCCCGGATCTGTAGGTGAAAGATTGCGGCTTATTATGCTCTGGAGAGCCGTAACTATCTGGGCTCCGGCAAGGATGGCATCTATCCCGCCTTCCGGATGGGCGCCGTGGCATGATACCCCTTCCACTTCCATCTGGATATCGCATGTGGCCGCATTCATCTTTCCGCGGCAGAACTCCATGGCTCCGGCAGGCAGATAAGGCGCCACATGAAAAGCTATGACTGCTCCCGTGTCAGGATCTTTCATGCAGCCATCTTCTATCATCCGGGCTGCTCCGCCGACAGTCTCTTCGGCAGGCTGGAAGAAGAGCTTGACTGAACCGTAAAACCTGTCTTCCAGTCTTTTGAGTATCTTTGCAGTTCCCAGCAGGCACGCCATGTGGATATCGTGTCCGCAGGCATGCATTATGCCGTGGTTTTCTGACTTGAAGGGGCTTTCAACAGCTTCCTCTATGGGCAAGGCATCCATATCTGCCCTTATGGCTACCGCTTCATATCGGCGTCCGGCGGGCGCATGCAATTTTCCGTCTATCCTGCCCACAATGCCGTGGCCTCCTATGTTGTCCCTGTACTCTATTCCCCATTGGCTGAGATACCGGCAGATCATCCGTGCCGTCCTTTCTTCGTGTTCTGACAGTTCCGGATGCCTGTGAAAATCTCTCCTGATGCTGATGATCTCAGGAAATATTTCATCGACCAGTGTCCTTACTTCATCTTTTAGCTGATTATACATTTTCCCTCCTGTGTATTTAAACATCCTCACGCATCCCGCCGCCGCACTTTCCTCTGAAAGCTGACAGAAAAACCGCCATGACGCAAAGGACGATAAACACATAAAATGATGTCCTGACCGTCAGTATCAGATCAGGTATCTGAGCTTCTTCCATCGGAAGATCGCCCAGTATCATGCCCATGACAACGCTGACGATACCCATGCTTGCTGACTGGCCGTAGGTCCTCATGGTTGCCACTATGGAATTGGCTATGCCATAGTCTTCCTCTCTGACTCTTTCCATTATAGCATTTGTATTGGGAGCAGAAAAGACTGCAAATCCAAACCCGGCCGTCATAAGGGCGGATACGGCGAACCACAGTCCTGTATCTTCATCGATAAAAGAAAACATGGCAAGGGCTGCAACGCAGATCATCATTCCTGCTGTAGCGATCTTGTGGGGACGCACCTTGTCGGAAAGTTTTCCCATGACCGGAGAAAATACCGCCTGGATCAGCGGCATACATATCAGTATAAGGCCGGCATCCTGCGATGTGAAACCCATTACCACCTGCAGATATATGCTCATCAGATAACTTATGGCAAAAGTCGCTCCGTAATTGAGCAGCGCCGCCAGATTTGAGAAAGAAAAAGCAATATCTTCCCTGAACATTTCCACCCGTATGAGGGGCTGCTTCCTTCCTTTCTCATACAAAAAGAAGCCTGCGCCTGCTCCGATGCCTGCGGCAAAGGCCGCCCATGCCCATATTCCTTCAGAAAGATTGCTGAGCCCATACAGGCTCATGCCGATGGCACATATATAAAGTATGTTTCCTGAAATATCAAATGATATGCTGTCCTCCGCCTGCCTGTCATTGGGTATATGCCTGCGGCTTGCCAAAAATGCGGCAGCCGATACAAGAAATGCTGCTGCAAAAATAGAGCGCCAGCCCACATAATGGTTTAAAAATCCTCCTGCCACCGGTCCTGCTGACAGCCCCACATAAGTCGCTGCCGTAGAAAGCCCCAGGACTCTTCCTCTCTGGCTGGCAGGATAAACGCTTATCAGTATGGCGTTGTTGGTAGCAAAGATCATGGCGGCGGCAGCCCCCTGGAGTACACGGAGTATCATCATCACCAGGATATCCGGTGAAAACATGCAGACCAGTGATGCAGCTCCGAAACACACCACTCCTGTGAGAAATATCCTTCTTCGTCCGGTTATATCGGATATGCGTCCAAAAGGCACGCTAAGGGCAGCAACCGCAATGGTATAGGATGTTACGACCCAGCCTACCAGCGCACCGCCGACCTGAAACTCCGTTTCAATAGCAGGGATCGACATGTTCAGTGAACTTCCCATAAATGTAGTGATAAAGGCAGTTATCATGGCCGCCCGCAAGACTGCCCCGTTTTGTTTATCTGTGACTGTACTCAATGACCTTTGCCTCCGCTGTCCATATATCATCAGTATATAGCAAATGGTCTCTTTCCGCAATATGTGCCGGTAATGAAGGATATGTCCTGCCATGATAAAAATAGCCGACCGGTTTCCCGATCAGCCATTATCTGCACAATATGACTATATCCCGTGATATTCTTTGGCCTGCCGGCAGTCTCTGGCTATCTGGGCCGAAAGCTCGTCTACGCTGTCGAATTTGACTTCGTCTCTTGTCATTTTCAGGAACTCTATCTTTATATGTTTGCCGTACAGTTCTTTGTTAAAGTTAAAGATATGAGTCTCCATGTTTTTTTTATATGTCCCTACGGTCGGCTTTACGCCCACATTGGTGACGCTTGGATATTTTATCCCGTTATATATGCAGTAGGTTATATACACTCCGTTGGGCGGGGTCACCATTGTCTCGTCTATCATTATATTGGAAGTTGGAAAGCCCAGCTTCTTGCCCAGCCGGTTGCCTACGACCACCTCACCGCCGATGTCGTAGTTCCTGCCCAGGTATTTGGCACATTCGTCCACATCTCCTGACCTGATAAGGCTCCTTATCAGGGTTGAGCTCACCACCTCGCCGTCTATGATCACCGGCTCGATGACATTGACCCTTATGCCAAGCCTCTTGCCCTCTTCCCGGAGAAGCTTGATATTGCCTGCCGCCTTATAGCCGAACCTGTAGTTGAACCCGCAGAAAGTCTCGGCAGCCATGAGCTTTCCGTATAGAAGTTTCCGGATAAAGTCCACCGGATCCATGGTCTGGATCTCCTTGGTGAATTTTATGTTAAAAAGATAGTCTACGCCCAGCTTCTCAATAAGGGCGATCTTTTCTTCCTGATATATTATGTTTTTTACTTCTTTGTTTCCCGGCAGCATGCTCTTGGGATGGTTGGAAAAGGTAAACACGGCGCTCTTTATGCCGTGGCGCTGGGCTGCCCTTACCGCCTTGTTTATGAGCTGCTGGTGTCCCTTGTGCACTCCGTCGAAATTCCCCAGGGCCACGGCGCAGGGCTGTATGTCATTTATCTCATCTAAAGAATTAAAGATCTTCAAATAATATCACCTCTCGATAATACCTTGTCTGCCGCAAATTTTCTGTACTTTTTGTCGAAAAAAGCTACTCCCAGAAATATCTTTCCCTGTCTTGATCTCTGATAGACATTGTATGCAGCAGCATACTCATCTCTCATGGGCAGGGCCGGTCTTTTGCGGCTGAATTCCGGCTGTTTTTCCACCCGGCAGATGTCCGGCGGCAGGTGCCTGCCGTTGACGAAGAGTTTTGCCCCTTCTCTGTCTACGGTGATCTGTCCGAAGTGTACCAGCGGAAAATCAGGTCCTGTCATGGCCTCCCATACCTGCTCCGGCTCCATTTCCTTTATCTTATCAAGGGCTATGGCGTCCTCTGCCCTGAAAGCGCCGCTTGCAGTCCTTTCCAGAGCGGACATGACGGCTCCGCAGCCCAGGGCCAGTCCTGCGTCCTGGCATATGGTCCTTATATATGTACCCTTCGAGCAGCAGACGGAAAAGTCTACCTGGCTGTTGGGCAGGTCGACCTTTTCTACGGTCAGGTCAGCTATATGGACCTTGCGGGTCTTTACCTGGACTTCTTTGCCCTCTCTGGCGTATTCATAAAGTCTCCTGCCATTTACACGGACGGCGCTGTACATGGGCGGCTTCTGGTCGATAACGCCTCTGAAAGGTTCAAAGGCCCTAATCACATCTTCTTCACCAATGCCGTCTGCGGGCCTTTCTTCTATGACCTGTCCCCATATATCCTGGGTATCGGTCATCTTGCCCAGGATCATGGAACATCTGTAGGTCTTATAGTCCAAATCGAGATATTCGGTTATCCTGGCCGCCTGTCCTGCGCAGATGGGCAGGACGCCGGTGGCCATCGGGTCTAAAGTGCCCGTGTGGCCTACCCTCTTTATTCCCAGTTTTCTTCTGATGACCGCCACCACATCGTGGGAAGTCATACCGGCCGGTTTATATATGTTCAGTATTCCTGTATCATTCATCAGTTTCAAGTCTTTCAATGGCTTTTAGTATTTCTTTTTCTACCATGGCCTCAGCTCGTGCCATAGGCGCTTTTATGGTGCAGCCTGCGGCTTTGAGATGTCCGCCGCCGCCGAGGTTTGCTGCGATCTCGGCCACATTGCCCAGCCTTTTGGCCCTGAAACTCACCCTGATATTTTCCGGGCCGTATTCCTTGAGTACAGCCGCAAATTCCACTCCGCTCATGGATCTGAGGTCCTGAGCCAGACCTTCGCTTTCATCCATCTTGGCCCCCGTATCAGCTAAAAGCTTCTGCGTTACTGATACCAGCGCGCCTTTTCCGCCGCCGATGAGCCTGAGGGTCTCCATGGCGCCGGCATGCATGCGTATCTTTTCCACCCGGACATTTTCGTAGATCTCCACGCTGACCTTGTTGAAATCGCATCCCCAGTCGTAAAGCTCCGCCACGATCTGATGGCTCTTTTTCTGGGTGTTGGAATAGGTAAAATCCCCCGTATCTGTGGTTATGGCTGCATATATGGCTTCTCCTGCGGCCGGGTCCGGCTCTGCGCCCAGCTCTTTGAGCAGCTGGTATATGATCTGGCCTGTGGCGGCCTCGGCCGGATCCACATAGTTATAGTCGCAGAAATATTTTTCTGTCATATGGTGGTCTACGCATATGGTAGTCCCGGCAGAAAGAAATTTTCCGGCCCGCCCCGGAAATCTTCCCGTATCTCCGCAGTCCACGCAGATACATATATCCGGGTCTTTTATCTCATCCATATCCCAGGTGCAGAAATTTCTGTCCAAAAAGCGCAGATTTGCCGGAATCTCGTCTTCCAGCAATATCCACGCATTCTTGTCTTGTTTTCTCAGGGCTCCGCAAAGGGCGGCGCAGGAGCCGAGAGCGTCCCCGTCCAGATTCACATGGGGAAATATCAATATGCTCTCTGCCTTGCTGAGGACTTTTGCAATGGTTTTGATCGAATCGTTTTTCATACTTTATTTTGCGGGATCTTCTCCGCCCTCGTCTTCGTCTTTCTGATAGCTGTCAAAATCCATGGAATCCAGGATCTTGTCGATATGCTCGCCGTATTCCATGGAATGGTCCATCTTGAAAATAAGCTGCGGGGTCCGGCGCATGCGTACCTGCTTGCCTATTTCGTTCCTCATGAGTCCGGAGGCGCTGGCAAGTCCTGCCAGTATCTCCTTTTCATGGGCTTCTTTTTCTTCAGGACTCTTGCTCATGTCGAGAGTTGAAACATAGCATGTGGCATAGCTGCCGTCAGCGGTCACTTCCACTCCCGATATGCTTATCATAGATGACAGCCTCGGATCTTTTATCTGGTGGAGGAGCATGCCGCTTATTACCTTGCGTATCTCCTCACCGAGTCTTCCTTGTCTGTATCCTTTTCCCATAAGTCTTCCTTTCGCCGTTCCCACGGAGGAGGCCGCTTATTTGCGTTCTACCTCTACCATATGGAAACACTCTATGACATCGCCGATCTTGATGTCGTTATAGTTTTCTATGCCGATACCGCATTCATATCCCTGGTTGACTTCTTTGACATCGTCTTTGAACCTCCTCAGAGATGAGATCTGGCCTTCGTGGATGACTATGCCGTCTCTTACCAGTCTGATCTCGGCATTGCGGATGACTTTGCCTTCCTGTACATAGGCTCCTGCCACAGTGCCCACATTAGGCACTTTGAAGGTTTCTCTGACCTCGACTTTTCCGAGGACTTCTTCCTTGTAAACAGGATCCAGCATACCCTTCATGGCGTCTTCCACATCGTTGATTATGTCGTATATTACCCTGTAGAGCCTGATCTGTATCTTTTCTCTCTCGGCGAAGTTCTGTACGGCCGTGGTAGGTCTTACATTGAAGCCGATGATAACAGATCCGGTGGTGCCTGCCAGCATAACATCCGACTCAGTTATCGTGCCCACTCCTGTGTGGATTATCTTAACATGGACATTTTCGTTGTTGAGTTTTTCAAGAGAGGTCACGATAGCTCCGATGGAGCCCTGAACATCTCCCTTGATTATCAGGTTCAGGTCTTTTACTTCGCCTTCCTGGATCTGGCTGAACAGCTGCTCCAGAGTGGTGCTGGCGTTCCTTGCCAGTATCTCTTCTCTCAGCTTGGCTTTTCTGTTTTCAGCGATCTCTCTGGCGATCTTGTCTTCCTTGACGGCGTGGAATTCGTCTCCTGCCTCAGGAACATCGTTGAGACCGAGGATTTCTACTGCTGTAGCAGGTCCGGCCTTCTTGATGGTATCGCCTTTGTAGTTGGTCATCAGCCTTATCTTGCCTGAACATGTTCCGGCAACTACGCTCATGCCTGTCTTGAGAGTACCGTTGGTCACCAGCAGGGTAGCTACCGGTCCCTTGTTCTTGTCGAGCCTTGCTTCGATGACGGAGCCCATGGCCAGACGGTTAGGGTTGGCCTTGAGTTCCAGGACTTCGGCCTGGAGCAGTATCATCTCCAGCAGGTTTACGATGCCTTCTCCTGTCTTGGCCGATACAGGTACGGAGATCACATCTCCGCCCCAGTCTTCGACCAGTATGCCGTATTCGGTCAGGTCCTGCTTGACTCTGTCCGGATTGGCGCCCGGCTTATCTATCTTGTTGATGGCTACGATGATAGGAACTCCGGCTGCCTTGGCGTGGTTGATGGATTCAACGGTCTGCGGTTTGACCGAGTCGTCGGCGGCAACTACCAGTACGGCGATGTCGGTTATATGAGCTCCTCTGGCTCTCATGGCCGTGAATGCTTCGTGGCCCGGAGTGTCCAGGAATACGATCTTCTGGCCGTTGATGGTCACTTCGGAAGCACCGATGTGCTGGGTTATTCCGCCTGATTCTGAGGCCGTTACATTGGTCTTTCTGATGGCGTCCAGCAGGGAAGTCTTTCCGTGGTCAACATGGCCCATTACGGTGATGATCGGAGCTCTCGGCTTCAGGTCTTCTTCTCTGTCCTCGAAAGTCTCGATCCCTTCTTCTTCCTCGACTTCTTCGACCTTGGTGACGGCTACGCTTATGCCCAGCTCATCGGCCAGTATCATTATGGTGTCTTCGTCTATATTCTGGTTGATGTTGGCCATTATGCCCAGTCTCATCAGGGCCATGATGACCTGAGAGGTGGATACTCCTGTCTGTTCGCAGAAGCCTGCTACTGTGATAGGGGCGGTTATGGCTATAGTACCCGAAGGCAGTGTTTCCATTATATCTTCTTCCTCAACTGTCTGAGGCTTCTGTTTATTGTGTTTCTTTGGCCTTGACTGTTTTTCCAGTGAGCGCTCCTGTATCTTCTGTTTGTTCTTTTTGCCGCCGTTATCCAGTTTAGCGAATTTGTTTCTTTCCCTGTCCTGGTGCTGCATTTTTTCGGCACGCTTCTGGCTCTGTTTGTGAGCCATATCTCCGCCTGATGATGCAGGTCTTGAATCTCTCCTGTCCTGAGGGCGTGACGGTCTGTCTCTGTCCGGACGCTGCGGTCTGTCGCCGTCCCGTCTTTGAGGCCTTTCGCCTTCTCTTCTTGCTCCTCTGCGCTGATCGGAAGATCTGTCACCGTGGTTCCTGTCGCCTGCATTCCTGTCACCCTGAGGTCTGTCGCTGCGGCGTGAAGGAGCCGGCCTGTCGCTTTGCTGGTTCTTTTTCTCCGGCCTTCTTGCTGGCTGCTCCTTTGACCCCGATACAGGCTTAGATGATCTTTCTTCTCTTGGGACAGCTGCCGGAGCTGGCTTGACAGGCTCAGCCTTTGCGGTTTCCTCCTTTGATACTGCGGTTCCTGCAGCTTCGGCCTGTGCAGGTTCAGCTTTGGCAGTCTCCCCTTTTGCAGTTACCGTGCCGGCAGCCTGACCGGTTCTTGCATTTTCTGCCGGAGCCGGTTCCTGCTTTGCAGGTACGGCTTTGGCTTCTTCTGCATTGATGATCTGCGGCCCTGCGCCTTCAACCTTTGCAGGCTCTTTTGCTGTGCTGTCTCTTTCTGCTACTTCCTTGGGTACTACAGGCCTGCCTATCGGCATCCTGGTCCTTCCTTCTAATTCTTTATTTGCAACCGGTTTTCCCATAGGCGGCCTTTTGATGGTTTTGTCCTGAGGCTGTTGCTGTGGTCTTACCTGTTTCTGCTGATTCCTCACCTGTGGTTTTACCGCCGCTTTGACGGTCACTCTCGGTTGTTCTTCCTGCTGGCCTTCCGTTTTCTTGGGCGTTGCCCTTACAATTTTTGTTTCTTTTGTGTTGCTTTCCATAGCCATAGAACACCTCCTCTATAAAGATCCATGACGGATCGTCTCTGCTGATATCGCTTTTGCAAGATTCTCATCAGTTATACCGAAGACACCGCTGCCGGTCTTTCCCGCCGCATGGGACAGGCTTTCTTTGGTCCCGTACTGTATATACGGCACTCCTGCCCTTACTGCGGAAGCCATCAGTTTATCTGATGAGTTTTCCGAAAGGTCTTTGGCTAAGATCAGCAACTTGACCTTTCCTTTCTCTATCATATACAAACATGTGTTATATCCGTTTACCATGAGCCTGCCTCTGGCGGCAAGGCCAAGATATTTTAAGATTTTATCATTTATCTGCATTTTTCAGCTCTTCAAGCTTTCTTAAAATGTCATTTTTCTGTTCTTCTCCTACCGGCATGCCCAGGCTTCTTTCAAGCGCCTTCTTTTTAAATGCTTTTTTCCAGCACTCCTGGTTGTCTCTGCACAGATAGACGCCTCTTCCCTTTGCCCTTCCGGTGAGATCTACCGAAATATTTCCTTCGTATCCGGCTATCCTTATGAGTTTATTCTTTTCCTTTGACTCCATGCATCCTACGCATCTGCGCATGGGGATCTTTCGCTCTCTCAAGGAAATCACCTCCCCTCGCGCCGGCTACTGCTGCCCGGCTTCCTGCACGGGTTCCTCTGCTGTCTCCGGTTCCTGTACATCCTCTTGGTCTGATGACGCCTCCGTCTCAGTATCTTCGTCCGTCTGTACCGTATCCTGCTGTCCCAAAACCTCATCATCCACAGGGTCCTGCGTCAGTTCAGGGTCATCTGCCGTATCCTGCCGGTCATATTCATATATCTGATAGTCTGACCCCTCATCGGCGGTCATGGCTTCGTACTGGCTGTGGCTCTTTATGTCTATCTTCCATCCGCTCACACGGGCTGCAAGCCTTACATTCTGTCCCTCTTTGCCTATGGCAAGGGACAGCTGATAGTCTGGCACGACCACCGTGGCGGTCTTTTCATTTTCCTCGTCTATGATGACCTTTTCAACCTTTGCCGGGCTCAGGACATTTGCTATCAGCTCTGCAGGATTTTCACTCCATGTGATGATGTCGATCTTTTCACCGTGAAGTTCATCGACAATGGCCTGTACTCTTGTTCCTCTGGTCCCTACGCAGGCTCCTACGGGATCGATATCCTCGTATTCGGTATATACTGCCATCTTGGTCCTTGAGCCGGCTTCTCTGGCAATGCCCTTGATCTCCACAGTACCGTCTTCTATTTCCGGCACTTCCAGCTCGAACAGCCGCTTTACAAGTCCCGGATGGGATCTTGACAAAAATACCTGCGGCCCCTTGGTGGTCTTTTTCACATCCATGATGTAAACTTTCAGACGGTCGTTTATCTTATATCTTTCTCCCGGCACCTGTTCGTTGGCAGAAAGTATCCCCTCTGTCCTTCCTATGTTTATGAACATGGTCTCGTTGCTTATCCTCTGCACGCTGCCGGTCACGATCTCTCCCTGCCTGGTGACATAATCGTCAAAGATCATGCCTCTTTCGGCTTCCCTTATCCTCTGGACGACTACCTGCTTGGCAGTCTGGGCAGCTATCCTGCCGAAATCTCTTGGAGTCACCTGATATTCAACTATGTCTCCGGCCTGATACCTGTAATCTATTTCTCTGGCTTCTTCTACTGAAATCTGAGTCAGCTCATCTTCTATCTCATCAACAACATCCATGCGCATGAGCACGGCTATGTCTCCTGTTTCCCTGTCTATGTCCACCCTTACATTCTGGGCAGTACCGTAATTCTTTTTATATGCCGATACGAGGGCGGACTCTATTGCCTCTATCAGCACATCTTTGGAGATATGACGCTCTCTTTCCAGATCATCAATCGCCTGAATAAATTCCTTGTTCATTTTTTCATAACCTCCTTAGAAAACCACAGCCAGGCGCACGGCAGCCGCCTGATCCGCAGCAAATCTCATTTCTTCTTGTTCGCCGTCGTCTATTTTTACAATGACAAATCCGTCCTCAAGTCCCATAAGGGTGCCGGTAAAAACCTTCCTTCCGTTTATTGCTTTATAGAGTTTTACTTCTACCTGCTTTCCTTTGAATTTTTCAAAGTGCTCCGGTTCATAAAGGATCCTGTCCATTCCCGGCGATGAAACTTCCAGATAATAGTTCTGCGCTATGGGATCTTCCTCATCCAGCCTGTCGCTGAGAAACCGGCTTACCATCTCACAATCATCGGTGGATACATAACTGTCCGGATCGTGTTTATCAATGTACACTCTCAGGAACCAGTCCCGGCCCTCTTTAACAAACTCGCAGTGGTAAAGTTCAAGGCCGTTTTCCAAAAGAAAGTCTCCGGTCAGCTCCTTTACCAGCTCGCTTATCTTTTTCTTTGCCATTCTTTCTCCTTATCAAACTGAAAGAGTGGGTTTTGCCCACTCTTTAGTAATACCTTTTAGAATTAAATCCTTAACAAGGATATCATATAATCCAGGGAAAATCAAGGGTTTTTGGAAAAAAATCGGCAGTTGGTCTGCAGGTCCAGCACTTTTGCCCTCTGCCAATATCCCTGCCGGCTGCCGCCGGCATCGCAGGCTTTCAGCCCGGCTGCCGGCCGGCGAAATCCGCCTGGTCATCAGACGATCAGAAGAAGCTGAGCTGATCGGTCTCCGGGAGTCCCTTTAACACGCCCTTGGCCTTCAGAGCCTCTATGGACGAGCGGTTTATCTTTGCCCGTTTAGTGATCTCTTCAATGGTCTCATACGGCCGTACATCATATTCATCCACAAAAGATCTGGCTGCCGTCTCTCCCATTCCCGGAAGCGTTATGAAAGGCAGCAGTACCTTCCCGTCAGAAATGCCGAATTTGAGAGCTTCCGATTCACCCAGTGTTATATCTTTGAACTCGTATCCTCTGGCGTACATTTCGTATGCGACCTCAAGGACTGTCATCTCGTTGTTATCCTTGGCCGTGGCTTCATGTCCTCTGGCGTCGATGAGCCTCATCCTTTCCAGGATGGCGTTCTTGCCCTGGAGGATGACCTCGGCGTTGAAGTCGCCTGCAACACTGGTAAAATATGTGGCATAAAATTCCAGAGGATAATACACCTTGTACCAGGCCATCCTGAAAGACATCATGGTATAAGCTACAGCATGAGCCCTGGGGAACATGTACTGTATCTTGATACAAGAGTCAATGTACCATTGAGGCACGCCATGCTCTTTCATCACTGCAAGCTGATCTTCTTTCAGCGGCCTGTTTTTCCTTACATCCTCCATGATCTGGAAGGACATCTTGTTTTCTATGCCTTTAAGCATCAGGTAGTTCATTATGTCGTCACGGGTAGAGATAACTTCTCTCATGGTGGCCACTCCCTGCCTTATGTAATCCTGAGCATTATTGAGCCACACATCGGTACCGTGGGAAAAGCCTGAGATCCTGACCAGGTCGGCGAATCTGTCCGGCTTGATGTCATCCAGCATCTGTCTTACGAAAGAGGTTCCGAACTCCGGTATGGCATACGAACCGTGAGTAAATTTATAATCCGGGTCCTTTATGTCCAGCGCCTCTATGCCGTTGAAAATACTCAGCACTTTTCGGTCTGTCAATGGTACGGTCAGAGGATCTACCCCGGTCATGTCCTGGAGCTGCCTTATCATGGATGGCACATTATGGCCCAGTATGTCCAGTTTCAGCAGGTTCTTGTCTATCTTATGATAATCGAAGTGGGTGGTTATGATATCAGATCTGACATCGTTGGCCGGGTGCTGGACCGGACAGAACTCGTATATCTCATGGTCATCCGGCACTATGACTATGCCGCCGGGATGCTGGCCCGTGGTACGTTTTACCCCGGTACAATGGGTAGTAAGCCTGTCTGCTTCATACTTGTTTATCCGTATTCCCTGCTCGTCATAAAATTTCATCACATATCCATAAGCCGTCTTGTCAGCTATTGTGCCTACGGTCCCTGCCTTGAACACATTTTTTTCTCCGAAGATGGTCCCCACATATTTGTGAGCCACCGGCTGGTATTCACCGGCGAAATTGAGGTCTATATCCGGCTCCTTGTCACCGTCGAATCCCAGGAATGTGGCAAAAGGAATGGTGAATCCGTCCCTGTTCATTTCTTCTCCGCATACGGGGCACTTTTTCGGCGGCATGTCGATCCCGCAGTCATATTGTTCCATATCGCCCCACTCCAGATGCTTGCAGCTGGGACAGATATAGTGAGGGTTCAGGGGATTGACTTCTGTTATCCCCGCCATGGTGGCAGCCAGAGACGAGCCTACCGAGCCTCTTGAGCCTACCAGATACCCATCCTCCATGGACTTTTTGACCAGCATCTGGGCAGACACATACATGACAGCATATCCGTTGTTTATTATGGAATTCAGTTCCTTTTCCAGCCTCTGGCCTATCTCCTCCGGCAGCAGATCGCCGTATATGCTGTGGGCTTTTTCCATACATGTCTTGCGCAAAGTCTCTTCAGCTCCCGGTATCTTAGGAGGATATTTTTCTTTCGGCACAGGGCGGAGCTGGCCTATACGGCCGGCTATCTTATTTGTATTTTCTATGACCACCTTTCGGGCCGTCTCTTCTCCCAGATAGGAAAATTCCTCCATCATCTCGTCGGTGGTCCTCAGATAAAGCCCCTGCCCGTTTTCGGCATCCTTATATCCCTGTCCGGCCATGATTATATTTCTGTATATGGCCGATGTATCTCTGTCATAGTGGGCATCGGTGGTAGCCACAACAGGCCTTTCCATTTCCTCTCCCAGAGCTACTATGCTCCTGTTGATATCCATCAGATCATCGTTTGTCAGCCTGCGCCTGTCAGGGTACTTGCCTCCTTCGGTCACATCCTCTGTCAGAAATCTGTTGTTTATCAGCGGCTGTATCTCAAAGTAATCATAAAAACCGGCGATCTTTCTTATCTCTGCTTCCGGCCTCTGATGATAAAATGCCTGGTACAGTTCCCCTGCCTCGCAGGCAGAACCTATGATGAGCCCGTCTCTGTATTTGTTTATGACCGACTTAGGAAGCCTTGGTTTTTTGTAAAAATAATCCAGATGAGAAAAAGATACAAGTTTATACAGGTTTTTCATTCCTTCCTGAGTTGCTGCCAGCAGGATTATGTGATTGGTGGGCCTGCTCTTGTAATCTATGTTGCCTTCCTCATCTATGAGCCCTTCGTCGTCAAAAACATACCCTTCCATGCCATAGATGACCTTTATGTCGATCCCCCGCTTTTTTTTCAGGTCGTCTGCAGTCTTGGCCGCATCCGGAAATGCCTGGACAACTCCGTGGTCGGTTATGGCAACTGCCGGCTGACCCCAATAAGCCGCCTGTTTTACTATATCTTCCGGCTCGTTGAGGCCGTCCATGGCACTCATCTTTGTATGTGCATGAAGTTCGACCCGTTTTCCGTCAGGCCATGTATCCTGGCGGTCCGAAGCCTTTTCCCTCTTTTCTATGTCTTTTATCATTATTACATTGAGGTTTTCAAATGTATCCCACTGTACCTCTCCCCTAAGTCTTATGGGGTCACCGGGATGCAGATGTTCTTCTATCTCGCCCCGCTTTGTCTCGGAAACAAAGGCTTTGGTGCATATGGTGGTGGTATTGTCTGTGAGCAGCAGCGTCATGAGAAAGTTCTTGCTCTTTATCACTCTGAAATCTATCTTGAAGATCACACCTTCCACAACGGCTGTCCCCTGGGCCGGATCTATATCCCTGAGGGCGGTGACTGTCTGCGCTGTGCCTATCTCACGGCCCATTATGCGGTTGCCCTCGGCCGGCAGTTCTTTATCCCGGAAGCGCCTTTTCTTTCCGCTGTTTTCCTGCCCCGATGAGCCGTAAGGGGACCCTGCGGATCCGGATGATGCCCCTGCAGTGGATGAGGCTGCCATGGCAGCCCTTTCTTTCAGTTTTTTTGCATGTTCTTCCAGCGATTCCCTGATATCTTTTTCCTCTTTTGCCAGGAATTGTTCCGCTTCTTTCTTAAAAAGCTCCTCGTTGTTTTCAAATCTTATTTCAGCGTCTATGGAAAAATTCTCTCTCAGGAGCTGTTCAAATCTTCCTTTGAGTTCCCTGTTCAGAAGTTCCACCGTAAATTCACCGATAGCATATATTGTCAGATGTTTTCCGTCCCATTGCAGAGAATCCGTACAAATGGCGCTGGTGATCCCCGTATACCCTCCGTTTACTATCTCTATCATATGAGGGATAAAAAGACGGATTATCTCCTGCTGGTCTGCAGCCATATCCCCGTAGCTGAAATTGATATGTACTCCGCCTATCTTGCCGCCCATCTGTTGTGCCAGCATGTCTGTGACCATGTGGCAGGCCTCTATGGGCATGACAAAATTAAGGGTGATATCCAGAGATAATACCCGCTGATCTTTTTTTATGGATGCTCTGGTAAGCTTATACTCATATGCCGGATTTTTGCTCATGTCGATCCCGCACATGCTGAGCGCCTTGTCTATGATATCGTTCATATTATGCTCCTGAAATGGTCTTCTATCATTGCCAGCAGCCTGTCTGCCAGCTCTTCCTCCTTCACTTTTTCCACGATCTGCCCCTTTTGGAAGATCAGTCCCTGTCCGTCTCCGCCGCATACCCCAAAATCTGCCTCTTTGGCTTCTCCTGGCCCGTTGACCACACAGCCCATCACTGCGACAGTGATACCGGGCAGCCCTGATATTTCAATCCGCTTCTGGATGGGAGCCAGCTTGTCCTCGATCCGTCCGGCAAGGGACTGGAGGTCTATCTTTGTCCTGCCGCATGTCGGGCACGATACAAGGTTTATGGCCGATCTTCTCAGGCCGAGAGCCTTTAGTATATCAATGGCAAACTTTACTTCTTCGACAGGGTCAGCTGTCAGGGATACTCTCATGGTATCTCCTATACCTTCAAGGAGAAGGGCTCCCAGCCCTATGGCCGACTTGACCTTTCCCATGGCAGGTGTCCCGGCTTCAGTTATGCCTATATGCACAGGGACATCCGTGGCAGCAGAAAGTATCTTATGGGCTTTATAGTTCATGGTCACATCAGATGATTTGATGGAAACTACCAGATTGCCGTAATCCATATCTTCCATGTAACGGATGTTGCGCAGAGCGCTTTCCGCCAGTCCCTCCGCTGTGACTGCTTTATATTTCTCTACTATATCTCTTTCAAGAGAACCTGAATTGACTCCTATCCTTATGGGGATATCTCTTTCCCGCGCAGCAGTGACTATTGCCTTCATACGGTCTGTGCTCCCGATATTTCCGGGGTTTATCCTTATCTTGTCAGCGCCTGCTTTTATAGCTGCAAGTGCAAGCCTGTAATCAAAGTGTATGTCCGCAACAATGGGAATGCCGGCAGTTTTTTTTACCCGCCCCAGCACCTGGGCAGACTCCATGTCCGGCACAGCCATCCTGACTATCTGGCAGCCTGCATCTTTCAGTACAGCTATCTGTTCTTTAACCGCCCGTTCATCCCTTGGATCTGCGTTTGTCATGGACTGTACTGAAACCGGCGCACCTCCTCCGATCAATACATCGCCGCATCTAACCTGTCTGGTATCCATAGCTGCCTCCTATCCGAATATCCTTGTTATATCGTTGAATGTAACATAGGCCATGAGTCCAAAAAGGAGCATGATCCCTACAAAATGCACGGTGCCTTCTACTTTCTGGCTTACCGGCCGTCCTGTTATCATGGATATGATAACAAATATTATCCTTCCGCCGTCGAGGGCCGGCAGCGGGAGCATATTTATTATGGCAAGATTGATACATATAAGAGCCGTTAAAAATCCATAATACCACCAGCCATATTGTGTTGTCTGGCTTACCATCTGTACCATGCCCACAGGTCCGCTGAGGCTGTCTGCTCCCAGCTGCCCGGTAAAGAGCTGGCTCAGTGTCTGGAACATGGAGACAGTTATATTCCATGTGCTCTTTGCACCCTCGGCAACAGCTCTGAAAGGATTGTGGCTCACTCTTGAGGTTATGCCGATGAGATATGCGCCATCCTGTGTCTGTTCAGGTGTGACTGCCGCCTCAAGGGTCCGTCCGTCTCTTTGGACTGTCATTATGATCTGTCCGCCTTCTGCTGATGCTATGGCAGCAGAAACATCAGTCCACGCTTCAATGGGCTGCCCGTCTATGGCTGTGATCTCATCTCCTGCCATTATCCCCGCCGTTTCTGCGGGACTGCCTTCACTGACGGTATCGATGGTCGTGGTGGTAAATCCCAGTACGCCTACGACTATGCTCATTATGAGTATGGCGCACAGGACATTCATAAAAGACCCGGCAGCAAGTATTATTATTTTCTGCCACGGCTTCTTGTTGTTAAATGCCCTGGGCTCGTCCGAATCTTCGTCCTCGCCTTCCATGGAACAAAAGCCGCCTATGGGAAAGAGCCTGATACTGTGCAGTGTCTCACCTTTCTGCTTTTTCCATATCACAGGCCCCATACCGAAAGCGAACTCGTTGACCTTTACGCCCAGACGCTTTGCCGCAATATAATGGCCAAGCTCATGGGGAAAGATCATCACGCAAAATAAAATGATAGCTAAAATGGCTGTCTCCATGAATCCCCCTTTTTATTACAGTGCGGCCTCTGCAAAGGTATGTGCCTTTATACGGGCCTGCCTGTCTGCTTCCAAAATATCCTCCAAGGTTAAATTATATGCAGGTTTATGGTCATCAAGTATTTTTTCTATGTTTTTTTGGATGTCGGTAAAATGAATTTTTCCTTTCAGAAAAAGAGCTACCAGTTCCTCATTGGCTCCGTTCATCACAGCCGGATAAGTACCGCCTGCCTCAGCCGCCTCATATGCCAGTTTAAGACATCTGAACACTTTCATGTCCGGCCTTTCAAAGGTCAGTTCAGAAGCGGCGCCGAAGAAATCCGGCCCCGGCCTGCTGCTTGCAAGCCTTTCAGGATAAGCAAGGGCAAAACTGATGGGGATCCTCATGTCAGGCGTGCCCATCTGTCCTATGACTGCCCCGTCTTCAAACTCCACGGCCGAATGCAGTATGCTCTGAGGGTGTACGAGAACCTGTATCCTGTCAGGCTCAGTGTCAAACAGCCATTGGGCTTCGATCACTTCAAGGCCTTTATTCATCATGGTAGCAGAATCGATAGTTATTTTTTTGCCCATGGACCAGTTGGGGTGCTTGAGAGCCTGTTCTAAGGTCACGGTCTTTAGCCTGTCAGCTGTAAAGCCTCTGAAAGGGCCTCCCGAAGCGGTCAGGAGTATCTTGCGCAAAGGCCTGGTGCGGTTTCCTTCCAGACACTGAAAAATGGCGCTGTGCTCACTGTCCACCGGCAGGAGCCTGACGCCTTTTTCCTTTGCTTTAGCCATTATGATCTCCCCTCCGGCCACCAGGGTTTCTTTGTTTGCAAGGGCAACATCCCTTCCTGCCGCTATGGCGGGATAAGTCGGCAGCAGCCCTCTCATTCCCACCAGGGCGTTGACGACCATGTGACAGTCAGCAGATGCGGCTGTTTCCAATCCACCGGCTCCGTACAATATTTCCATGTGTGGAAAACGCCGTCTGAGTTTTTCTGCGTCCTCTGCCGTACCGGTCACTGCAAGCTCCGGTCCGAATTCTTCTATCTGATGCGCTAGCAGTTCCGTATTGCTGCCGCATGTCAGTGCCGTCACTTTGTATTTTTCTTTATTGTCCCTTATTATATCCAGACACTGGGTCCCGATGGACCCGGTGCTGCCAAGGATCACTATTTTCTTCATTTTCAGATCATATCCCCATGCCATCTATGAAAATAATGCAGTAATATACCATCGGCGCAGTAAACAGGACGCTGTCGAATCTGTCCAGTATCCCTCCATGGCCGGGTATGAGATTTCCGTAATCTTTTATCCCCATCTGTCTTTTGAAAGCTGATGCCGAAAGGTCGCCAAGCTGGGCGACCACACTGCCGAGTACGCCTATGGCTATGCACATTACCATTTCCTCTGGCATCACCAGATAGCCGTATATGCTGCACAGGATAACGCTGCCTATAACGCCCCCGACAGCCCCCTCAACGCTTTTTTTAGGGCTCAGGTGCGGGCACAGCTTATGCTTTCCCAAAGCAAGCCCCGTGAAATATGCGAATGTGTCGGTGCCGAATGCCGCAAACGGCACAAGCCATATCAGCAGCCGGTGTTCGTTCTGATCTATGAGTATCATGTGGAAAGAGAGGAAAATGGTGTACATTATCCCCATCAGTGTTGCTGTCATATCTATCAGGTTCCGTTCTTCCACATTGAATCCGTAGATCATGGAAGCCACTGTCACCAGAAATACCCAAAGAAGTATCAGGTGCCAGTCATCAGGCGCCAGAGCGTTTGCACCATAAAGGGCGATCGCCGCCGCATATGCAATGTGGTATGACGGTTTTGCTCCTATGGCTTCAAATCCCCTGTAAAATTCTCTGACTCCTATGATTCCTATGGCAAGGGCCATCGCCCAAAGGAACCATCCCCCAAAATAGACAAATATCAGCAGCGGAAGCATGACGCATGCTGAAATTATCCTTGTTTTCATACATATCTCCTTTATATCTTGTTCTGTATCTCGCTTTTGATGATTTCCATGTTAATTGTTCCATCCGGTTCGCAGTATGTGACTATGAGGTTTTTCCACGGCACTGTGCCGGCAGCTCCATAATATTTCAGTTTTTTAGATTTTATCAATGCAGGCCCGCTTGGCTGAAACGGCCATTGCCGCCATGCTGTCTGCCGTGGCTGTGCAAAACCTGCCCGCCCGGCCTGCAAGGCTCAAATGCGCCTTATCTGCCGCCGAACCGCCGGTCACGGCTGGCATACTGTCCGACAATGGATTCAAATTCATCAGGAGTAAAATCCGGCCAAAGGGAATCTGAAAAAGCAAATTCGCTGTAGGCGCACTGCCACAGCAGAAAATTGGATATGCGTTCCTCTCCGCTGGTCCTGATTATAAGATCCGGATCGGGAATAAAGCCGTTTTCTTCGCCTGTATACAGATATCTCGATACAGTCTCCTGGTCGATCTGATCGGTCGTGATACTGCCGTTCTGAACCAGTTCTGCTATCTTCCGCACCGCACGGGTTATCTCCTGCCGGCTGCCGTAATTCAACGCTATGTTAAAATTCAGGCCTCCGTTGTTTTTGGTAGTGGCAAGTGCCTTGTCTATGCTGGCGACAGCTGTCCTTGGTATCTGGTTATAATCTCCCAGTATGGCCACCTTTACATTGTTCCGGTGGAGTTCTTCAAGCTCACTGGCCACATATTTGACAAGGAGGCTGAAGATCCCGCCCACCTCTTCTCTGGATCTTTTCCAGTTTTCCGTGGAAAAGGCATATACGGTCAGATACTTTATACCAAGCACATCTGCCCTCTTTATTATCTCCTTCATTGCCAGCATGCCCGCATTGTGCCCGGCCAGCCGGCTCACCTTGTTTTTCTGTGCCCAACGCCCGTTACCGTCCATTATGACGGCCACATGGCGCGGCAAAAGTGCATTGTCAGTCATATTGTCTCCATAAACATCAGTGGCTGCCATTACAGCAGCCACATCCGATGTCGATACTAAACTTCTAAAATTTCTTTTTCCTTAGCAGCTACGATATCGTCGATTTCCTTTACAGTCTTTTCTATGGATTTCTGTATGTCGTCCAGAGCCTTCTTGAGTTCATCTTCGGTTATCTCGTGAGCTTTTTCCTTTTTCTTCAGGTGATCGTTAGCGTCACGCCTGAGGTTCCTGACTGCGACCTTGCTGTCCTCGCCCATCTTCTTTACGGTCTTTGTCAGTTCCTTTCTCCTTTCCTCAGTAACCTGAGGGATGACGAGCCTGACACATTTGCCGTCATTGGACGGGTTGATGCCTATGTTGGCCATATTGATCGCCTTTTCTATCTCGCCTACGGATTTGGGATCAAAAGGTGAGATAAGCAGCGTCCTTGGATCAGGCACCGAAATATTGGCGATATTCTTGAGGGGAGTTGCAGTACCGTAGTATTCTACGGTAACCTTGTCCAGCAGCGCAGGATTGGCTCTGCCGGCTCTTACCGTATTCAGGTCCTCTTTGAGGATGGCTATGCTTTTCTTGCTCTTTTCTTCAAGATTCTTCTTTATGGTCTCCATTGAATGGCCTCCTATTCGATTATCGTTCCTATGTTCTCGCCCAGAACGGCTCTCATCACATTGCCTTCTTCGGCGATGGCAAACACATGTATCCTTATATGGTTGTCCCGGCACAGAGTGGCGGCTGTCAGGTCCATCACCCTAAGATCTTTTTCCAGTACATCCATATGGCTGAGCCTGCTGAACCTTTTGGCGTCCGGGTAGACGGACGGGTCCCTGTCATAGACCGCATCTATGTTCTTTGCCAGAAGGATGGTATCGGCGTCCATCTCCGCAGCTCTGAGGGCTGCAGTAGTGTCAGTGGAAAAGAACGGATTGCCTGTTCCGGCTCCGAAAATGACTATATCTCCATGTTCCAACTGGCTGAGAGCTTTTCGCCTTGCATATGGTTCAGCGATCTCACGCATTTCTATTGAAGTCTGTACCCTGGTAGGCACTCCCAAAGCAAGGAATGCGTCCTGAAGAGCCAGCGAGTTCATCACTGTGGCCAGCATTCCCATATAGTCGGCTGTGGCCCTGTCCATATCTTTGCTGGTACGGCCTCTCCAGAAATTGCCGCCTCCGACTACGATGGCAACCTGTACTCCCAGGTCATGTATCTGCTTGACCTCATTGGCGACTTTGCGCGTCATGGCTTCATTGATGCCGAAGTGCTGTTCTCCCGCCAGCGCTTCCCCGCTTATTTTGAGCAACACCCTGTCATAAATCGGTTTAGGTTTCATGGTTCCTGCCTTTCATTTTCCGGGGCAAGCCGCCTGTGGCAATGGGCCGCTGCGGCTTTATCCTGTTTGATTTTATCCTAACTATTATACCATATCCCCCGGCATAAGCCAAAATGTTTTTGGCCTGCATATGGTTTTTTTGTATACTATTCTTTCAGTGCCTGGGCATGATAGAGCTGGGCATATCTGCCGTTCTCTGCCATCAGGGTCTCGTGGCTTCCCACCTCCTTGATCTTGCCGTCCTCTATGAGGACTATCCTGTCGGCTTCTCTGATGGTGGCAAGCCTGTGGGCGATTATAAGCGTCGTCCGCCCTACAGACAACTGTCCGAATGACTTCTGTATCTGCTGTTCGGTGATACTGTCAAGGGCCGAAGTAGCCTCATCCAATATCAGTATAGGAGGATTTTTAAGAAATATCCTGGCTATGGATATGCGCTGTTTCTGTCCGCCGGAAAGGAGGGCTCCCCTTTCTCCTACATAAGTGTCGAAGCCTTTTTCCATTTCCATTATGTCGTCGTATATCTCAGCCCGTCTGGCCGCCTCGGCCACTTCTTCAAAAGAAGCTCCCGGTTTTCCGTATCTTATATTTTCAAATATGGTGTCTGCAAACAGGAATACATCCTGCTGGACGATACCTATATTGCGCCGCAGCGAGCTCTTTGATATCTTCCTTATGTCAGTTCCGTCAATGGAAATGCTGCCCCCTTCCACATCATAGAACCTTGGTATCAGCTGGCACAGTGTGGTCTTGCCTCCACCTGAATGTCCTACGATTGCTATGCACTCTCCTGCTTTGATATCAAGGGATACATCCTTTAGCACATCCTGGCCGCCCTCGTATCCAAATTCTACATGGTCTATATTTATCTCGCCTCTGACATCTTTCAGTTCCACAGGGTTTTCTGCTTCCCTGACGGTAGGCTGGATGCGCATGATCTCTGCAAAACGCTTCAGCCCGGCGATACCGTTGGTCAGTATCTCAGCCAGGGTTGCCAGTTTTCTTACCGGGGTTATAAATGTTGTTATATATAATGTAAAGGTTATCAGATCTATATAGTTCAGCGTCCCCTCCATGATGAGCCAGCCGCCAAAAGCGATGACCGCCACCTGCAATATGCACACGCAAAATTCCAGGGAACCGTTGAATCTTCCCATTGCCTTATAATAGTCGTTTTTAGAATTTTTGTATGTCTCGTTGGACTTTTCAAAACGCTCGTAATCCACATCCATATTGTCAAATGCCTTGGAGGTCTTCATTCCCGATATGGTGGATTCTATATCGGCGTTTATGTCCGCCATCCTCTGCTTTACCTTTCCTGATGATTCGATCATGCTGCGGCGGCAGAAAATGACCACCAGCAAAAACAGAGGCAGCATTATGAGCACCAGCAGGGCAAGCCTCCACTGGACCGTAAACATCACTACAAGAGCGCCGATTATGGTTGCCGCAGAGATCAGCATATCTTCCGGTCCGTGATGTGCAAGCTCTGTTATCTCGAACAGATCGCCTGTAAGCCTGTTCATCAGTTTTCCTGTACGGTTTTTATCAAAGAATTCAAAATCCAGGGCCTGGAAATGCTGATACAGGTCCTCTCTTATATCGGCCTCGACATATATTCCGAACCTGTGTCCCAGAAATGTTATTATATAATAAAATATTGACCTGAGCACAAACGCTGCGGCCATGATCGCCATTACCGTAAAAAAAGTCCTGTACAGCTTGCCCGGCAGCAGGTCGTACATGGCGAACCGGCTGACCAGCGGAAAAGCCACATCTATCATGGAAACCAGAAATGCGCAGCTCATATCTATGATGAACAGTTTTTTATGAGCGCCGAAATATGATATGAATATCCTGAATAATGATCTGTTGAAATTTTTTTCTTTCATTCCTTACCTCAAATGCGCCGTCATGCCGCTCGAAATTTTGCCCTCAGCTCACCGCGGCAAGCTGAGGGCAACAGAGTCCCCGGGGACATTTTAGTCTATATAAGCTATGGTCTCTATCTCAATAAGAGCGCCTTTTGGGAGCTTAGCCACTTCAAAGGCTGATCTTGAAGGATAATCTCCGTCAAAGTAGCTTCCGTATATCTCATTTACAGTAGCAAAATCATCCATATTCTGCAGGAAGCATGTGGTCTTTACGATCTTGTCAAGTCCGCTGCCTGCTTCTTCCAGGACTGCTTTGATATTGGCAAATACCTGTCTTGTCTGAGCCTCGATGCCGCCCTCCACAAGATTGCCTGTGGCAGGGTCCAGCGGGATCTGCCCTGATGTAAATACCAGGTTTCCAAGGATATTTGCCTGTGCATAAGGTCCAATTGCCGCAGGCGCTTTTTCTGTAGCTACGATCTTTCTCATTTTGTTCCTCCTATTATCTTCTCTGATATTTCAAAGGCTGTGCTCCGCTCCACAAACGGAACGGACGCTGCCAGATTGAGCAGGCTTACCGCGCCTCGTCCTATGCCGCGGCGTCTTGCCGCAGGATGAAACTTCATTGTCATCATCTGTATCCTGTCATAACCGCAAATGGTAAATTTTTTTGTAAAATAACCTTCTGCCAATATCATGCCCTCTTCTGCGATCATATAACCGGCCGACTTATGGGACAAAAAGTACAGCAAGTTGATATAGCCATCAATGAGGACAGGCACGCCCGCTGCGATCCACGGCGAAACATCTGTCAACAAAATCATAACCAAAACGGAAGCCAAAGTCAATATATGCCACTTGACTGATTTGAACATTCTTACGGCCACAGAGCCCTTTTTCTCCGGCATTACATTGTCTATATCTGCCCAGTCATACTCCGGGACAAGTTCCGACAGGACCGCCCTCAGTTCTTCTTTGCTTACCGCCATGGTTATATTTGAAGACTCTCCCTGTTCATCCCCAATTCCTACAGTCACCACATTGGCACAGTATTTTTTAAAGAGCCTGGCAAAAGGTTTCTGCTCTATCCTCATGGCTGTGATCTTATCTATGGGTATGGTATAGCTCCTGAGCTTGATAAGTCCGCGCCTCACATGGAGGTCACGGCCGTCTCTGTATACAGAAAAGCCATAATATGCTATGAATTTTCCGATAATGTCAAAAATAGCTCCAATGACCATAAGTGCAACGGCTATGAATCCGCCCACCGCCTGAAAAATAAAAGTGGAAAATCCATATCTGGTTATGAACCATATGCTGAACCCCATTCCTGCAACGGCCACTGCCAGACTCCACAGGGACATGGAAAAGAAGGCAAATCCGGCCATATCTTTGGCGGAAGCGCGAAAAACTTTCTTATCTTTATCACCGGCCTCAAAGATCTGATCCGGCTGTCTTTCTTCCGAGAGAGCCTCCCCGGCCTTGCCGCCCTTGACCATATTGATCCTGTCGATCAGCGTCTTTCTGAAGGCTATGGCGATATCGGTCCTGAAAACCATGGAGACATCTGTCTTTCCCGCTGTAGTCATGCTGCTTGTATCAAGTTTTATGCGGTAAGTCCCCGCCATCCGCTCGAACAGATTCCTTTCCATGTTCACGGCGGATATATTTTCTATTGCTATGGTGTTCTTGCTCCTCTTTAAGGTATTCCTTTCTATTATCACGAGATTATCTTCCAGTATTATCCATGTTTTTCTCCACCGTAAAAACTGTGTTCCCAGCACTATGAGAGTTATCAGGACAACTGAAAGGAGCACCCATATGCCCCCGGCCTCTATGGCTTCTTTCAGGCCGCTGCGGTTTATCTCCCTCACCAGGTCTATCACCTCGTCTATCTGGTTGAGGAGTATGACCGCGATCGCCACCCAGAACTGCCACAGACTTTCAAATATAGTTGAAAAATGACATCTCAGCTTCATGTTTTCCATTATCTTTTCTCTCTTTCCGCCAAGGCTATGTCATTGATCTTCTTTTTCAGTGTTTCGGCTATCTCCGCAGCAGTTTCGTCAGGAATGAACTGTATGTCCGCATCACCGCCTGCGGTGGTGACTCTGATGGTGGAAAGCCCGAACATCCTGTCTATAGGCCCCTGCGCCAGAGAAAGCTTGTGCAGCCTTTCCATCGGAACGATCTGTTCAGTCACAAAAATAAAACCTTTCCTTACCCTTATGGCTTCATCATCTATCCTATAGCGATATCTGTCATACCTGAACAGCGGCACCAGCGCCGTGTAAAGCCCTCCTGTGAGTATCAGTGCGCCTATGCTGATAAATACCCAGGTCTCAGGTCCCCATGCCAAGAAGCATATGACCGCTGATATGACGGTCAAAACGGCCAATACGCTGAGAGCGCTTATACGCATGCATTTCTTTGCTGACTCCTGGAGTCTTATGTAATCCTTATCTGTGATATTTTCCAAGCTGTTCTCCTTCCTTTCAAATCTATCTTGTTTCCTCTGATATATCCACCACTGTTATCTTCTGCTTAGTCCCCTTAAATCTTATGTCCAGGCCTCCGTAACTCATGCCGTATATCCTTTCTGCATCGTCTTTATATGATGGCCTGGGGTCCTGGGCAAGTATCTGCCTGATACACTGGGTCATCTCTTCTGTCACCGTATCCGGCACATGGCAGCCGAACTCCACCTGGATGGTACCGGGCGCTCCGTCTGCAAAACCGCCCTTTGCACCCTGTATACAATCGGCATAAGGTATGTACGGCTTGATATCATAAACAGGCGTTTTATCTGCCATGTCTGCACCTGATACATGGATCACAGGCCCGCCTTTTGCTTGAACATCTATGCTTTCTATCTTCAGGCATGAAAGTCCCATGTGGTTGGGCCTGAATGGAGATCGGCTGGCAAATACCCCCACGCGCTTATTGCCGCCCAGTCTGGGCGGTCTTACCGTCGGCGTCCAGCAGTCGTCTTCATCATCTTTTCCGGAGTTTTCCCCGTGAGCCAGAGAAAAATCCCATATGACCCATATATGAGAAAATTCCTCAAGTCCTCTGAGGGCCTGTGGATCATTGTAAGGCGGCTCAAGGACTATCCGTCCGGGTGTCCTGACCAGCCCGCTCTGCCTCGGTATACCGAACTTTTCCTTAAAATCTGTATGTATATATCCGATTATCTTCATATCTTGCTCCTCTGCCTCGTTTATTCTATCATGAACGCTTTGGTTGTGCCACTTGTTTTTTCATACAGATCAAACCGCTTGACATGCCGGGCCGCCTATCTTAAACTAAATCTAAAGGAGGTCAAGAGCCATGAAAAACAGTGTGATAGAGGCCATCGGCTGCGATTTCGGCGGCCGTCCGGACAGATATGTCAGAGAACTTACTCCTGACATCATAGACGAATATGTGACCATATATCTTAACGCTTATCCGGCCAACAAAGACCTGAGCGAAGAAGGCATAGCCGGATACCGGCAAAGATACATCGACTCCATGAACGGGGACAAGAATATAAACTTCTGCGGATTATTTGAGGATGATAAACTCATCGCCCTCATGAAAGTTATCGACTTTTCCATGAATGCCTTTGGAAAAATGTGTCCCGCCACAGGGCTCATGTCTCTTGCTGTGCATCCGATGCACAAGAAAAAAGGCGCAGGCCTTGACATGGTCCGCTTCTTTGAGAGGTATACCAGAGAAACAGGGGCCATAGTGGCAATGCTCCTGCCTTTTCGTATGGACTTTTACAGGAACATGGGCTACGGTTACGGCAGCAAGCTTGAAGAATACAGGATACCATCCCTGTCACTGCCCAAATGGGAGGGACCGCGCCTCATAAGGTTCCTTGGACCTGAGGACACTGAAAAAATGCTTGAGTGTCAGAAGGCGTTTGCCGGTATTTATCACGGGATGGTGGTAAAATTTGAAGATGAGATCAGGGCCATGCATGCAGATACCCGTTCCAAAAGAATAGGCTGTTTTGCTGACGGAATGTTAAAAGGCTATGCTGTATACGACCTTGTCAGCGAAAGCCCGGTCAATTACACTTTAAACAGCATTGATATCAAAGAACTGGTTTATCTGGACAGCGACAGTCTCCGTGCGATCCTGGGCTTTTTCAGGGAACAGGCGGATCTTGCCCAGACCGTCACCCTGCGCACAGGTGAGGAGGATTTTTACCATATCCTGCCGAGCGCCCAGGACATCAGCGGCAACTATATAGATTTCGGATTCCTGCAGACCAATGTCGGCGCGGTTGGCACCATGTACAAGATAGTAGACCCGCCAGCTTTTGTCAGGGCTACCTCACACCGCCAGTTTCCTGCGGCAGAGCTGACTGTGGCCTTTGATTATTACGATGAACTCGCCCACGAGGATAAGACTTTTGCCGTTTCTTTCAAACCCTCAGAAGACGGATGCGGTTCCCGCTGGACAGAAGCCGGCGGAGCAGATTGTGATGTACGCATCAAATGCTGCCTTGCAGATATGTCCTCACTTCTCATGGGAAGCTGCCGTTTTTCGTCCATGATGAGGCTTGGAGCCTTTTCCCTGTCCGACGGCAGTTTCTGCAATATCCTTGACGATCTGTTTTACTGCAGGCAAAAGCCATGGACCAATACTGATTATTAAAAAAGCCCCTGCGGTCTCATTACCGCAGGGGGTTTTGGCTGCATTGCCTATTTTACTATGTCTTTTACATTTACATATCCTTCAAATACTACCTCTGTAGGTCCGGAAAGGTAAACGCCGTCTTCCTCTATGTCAATTGTCAGAGTCCCTCCCGGTACCTGGACAGGAACATCTTTTCCGTCTGTACGGCCTCTCTCTTTGAGAGCTACTACCACAGAAGCGGTCCCGGTGCCGCAGGCCAGGGTGAAGTTTTCCACTCCTCTTTCATATGTCATGGCGACAAATGAACCGTCCTCTTTTTCATCATAAAAATTCACATTTGCACCTTTAGGAAAACCTTTGTAATTTCTCAGGGCTTTTCCCAGCTCCAGCAGTTCTTCCATCCGGTCGAAAGTCATCCCGTCTATCTTCAGGACAACATGTGGGATCCCTGGATCACCCAGTTCTATATACATACAGTCATATTTTTTCCCACAGGCTTCAATCTCAAGACTTTTCTTTACGGTGACATCATTGAGGCGTATCTTGTATATCGTTTCGCTCACACGATATCCCGTTACCATTCCTGCGATAGTTTCGATCTGCTGTACTTCGCCGGCAAGACCGTTTTCATATCCGAAACGGGCTATACATCTTGCTCCGTTTCCGCACATTTCTCCGAAGCTTCCGTCTGCGTTATAAAAGCGCATCTTGTAATCTCCGCCGTATTCCGCCGAGTCGATGACCATGAACCCGTCGGCTCCTATGGAAAAACGGCGTCTGCATAATTTTTCCGCCAGCTGTCCCAGTTTCGCTTCCGGTATCTTCATCTCAATGTTATTTATAACGATAAAATCGTTTCCGGCTCCGTGCATTTTTGTGAATTCCATATAGTCCCTCTCTTTGCTGTCTTTTTCTCTCCGCTATAAGGATTATTCTTATTTTAACTTATCTGCTGTGATATCGCAAGTAGACATTTCATAAAAAGGCAATTATTTATATATGTCTGATCCGCCGTCATCCGGCATTGTCCCGGTGCTTCTTCCGCCGCCGGGCCTGCCTTTGCCTTCCGGATATCTCCTGTCCCTTATGCTTACCGGACGAAATTTGTCCAGGCTTCTTTGTTGACATATTCAGGTTCTATGCCGGCTTTTTTACCCGCTTCAATGGATTTGAGCATCCACGCCATATTGCGTCCGATGGTCTCCATGGTATGCACTCCCTCGGCGTCCTGTTCCAGATCCCTGGCAGCTCCGTTGCCGTGGGCCATAGGCCAGTAATCAGCGCTCACAACCGGCATCTGATTTATCATCGGATATTTGAGTAGGGCATCGGATGATGCCGAGCATCCGCCTCTCCTGGCGACTACCGCCACTGCGGCCGGCTTAAATCTCATGAGTTCGCCGCCGGCATAAAAAAGCCTATCCATAAATGCGATCATGTCACCTGTAGGCGATGCATAGTGAACAGGTGAAGCAAACACAAATCCGTCCGCCTCTGCAGCAAGATCCAGAACCTGGTTGACACAGTCGTCCATCACGCATCTTCCCAGCTTGCTGCATCCTCCGCAGCCCCTGCATCCTCCTTTTACTTTCTTTCCAATATGGCAGACCTGTGTCTGTATCCCTCTCTCATTCAGCGTTCTTGCAATGTGACTGATGGCAATGGCCGTGCACCCGTCCTGAGAAGGGCTTCCGTTGATAAGCAGTACTTTCATTTACATTTTACCTCCCATACATATGTGCTTTTATATAAAAGATATAACCTGAGATCTTATGCCGCAGCTGCTCCTCCTGCATTTATCTTATGCTTTCTTATATAGATATAGCATGCAAAATGGGCAGATGCCGTTATTATCCATGTGATAGGATATGACCAGTATACCGTCTCAACAGTGTGCCATGCCGGTATCTGAAATACTGTAGCTATCCATACTATACGCAGGCCGCATACTCCGCACAGTGAAACGATCATCGGTACGATGGAATAGCCAAGCCCTCTCAGGACCCCCACAAGGGTGTCCATTATGCCGTCAAGGGCATAAGGTATGCAGACGATGGCAAGCCTTATGATACCCGCCTGTACCACTGCTTCGCTGGATGTATAGATGCCCAGCAGAGGCCCTCCGAAAATATATGTCATGTTTCCCAGCACCAGGCCTGTCAGGGCAGCGCAGGAAACGGCCCTGACGAGTATCGGGTTTATCCTGTCAAATCTTCCGGCTCCGGCATTCTGTCCCGTAAAGGATATGGCCGCCTGATAAAAAGCGTTCATGGCCATGTAGGTAAATCCTTCGATGTTGGCTGCGGCAGCATTGGCCGCAATGATCGTGTCCCCGAAAGTATTTATTGACGATTGCAGTATGACATTTGAAATGGAAAACAGCACTCCCTGAAAACCTGCCGGAAGTCCTATCTGGGCTATGGTCACCAGTTTATCCTTATGTATCCTGAGTTTTTTCAAGGACAGCTTAAACCCTCCGGTCTCCTTTGTCAGACATCTGAGTATCAGGACAGCCGAAACCGTCTGAGAGATGGCCGTTGCTGTGGCTAAA
>UQOC01000006.1 GCA_900542565.1 uncultured Eubacteriales bacterium
ACGGCGGCAGCACCGGAAGCGGAGACAGTGGCAACACCGGAACCGGAGACGGCGGCAGCACCGGAAGCGGAGACAGTGGCAGCACTGGAACCGGTGGAACAGGAGGCAATGCCTCAAGGAGCCGGAATATAACCGCAGCCCAGGGTGATGTTCTCTTAAGGGAAAGCATTGTGCCGGCCTCAGCGGCATGATCTTAAAGATATGTAAGGATTGAAATCTGAAAATGACAGTAAAAAAGGACAGGCCAAGGTGACGATGCGGCCTGTCCTTTTGCTTATTCTGCATTTGCACTTGGGAGCTTGAGGGTTAGCTTATTATGTTCCGATGGCTCTGTCATTTTCTGAGATGGGCCGCCTGCTGTTTTCTCCTGCTCCTTTTCGAGAAGCCATGCTGCACGCTCCATGAGCATTCCCCTTGAGAAAGGTGAGAGTTCTTTATAGATGCTGACCAGCTCCCGTGTCTCCTCATCCAGATTGCAGTTGTTCGCAAGATAACTGAAAAATTTGTCAGGATCACGCTCAAACAAAGAAGCCATATCGATACCAAGACGATTGGCTATGGTGTAAAGTGCTTCAGCATCAGGAGTACGGTTCCCAAGCTCATAATGGGCATACAGACCTCTGCTTGAACCGATATAATCTGCCATATCTCCCTGACTGAGCCGTTTAGTCAGGCGCAGTGTCCTCAAATTGCCGGCTATTATCATTTGCGTGTCAAGTCTCATGTTTGATCTCCTTGTATATCTGTTTTTCTCATCCATCCGCCCCTATAATATAAGTGTAAAATATTATGGAAAAAGTTGCATGTTTTAACTGTTTTTTCTAATAAAGTAATAACTGACAGCCATATGATATAAAAAGTGTAACTAACAGTAACATAATGTGCTATAAGACAGATTGAAATATATGGTAAATTGGGAGTATAATAAAATAAAGACAAGCAAGATATATCGGTATAATATTTGTAACTATATGATACAATGCCTAAAAAAATACAGAGTACAATATTAAAGAGAAAAGTGGGATGGGACTATGAATCATCAAATTGCAGAAGAAAACATCGCCGGATTGTATAAAGAAAGGGTAGAAATAGTACTTCGATTTTATAATGAAGTACGCCACTACATATGCACTACCAACATAAATCAGAATGATGTGGAAGACGCAGTACAAGACACTTTTATTGAAGCTCTGACCAACATACACAAGCTGCGTGAAATTGAGAGCATGAAGTGGTGGCTCCTGAAGATCGCAAAACGGCAGGCATGCAAGTACATGAAAAAAGACAAAAGAAAAAAAGATTACGAAAGTTCTTTTGAGATGGATGACAATGTGCAGATGAGAACAGACATCTTGTCTGATAAAGATATGGATGATCTGCTAAAAGGCATCCAGCGGGAACAGCTGAACAAAATGATCTCAAGACTGAATGAAAAAGAGATAAAGGTGTTGTTATTATATTATGCATATGGCTATAAGCAGAAAGAGATAGCCAGATTAACCGGTGAAAGTCTTACTAATGTCAAAACGCTGGCCAAACGGAGCCGCGACAAACTGCGGGCGATCATCCAGAAAGAATGGGAGATATACGATAAAAAGGAGGGAAAATAGGAGCATCTTTTTGCCGTACAAACAGACACCTTCTGTTATGTCAACTGTGAGTTTAGATAATATTACTTTAAAGCAAATAAATGCTTGTATTATCGGAATTTTATGCTATACTATAATTGCAGAAGAAAAGGAGGATGTCATGCTGGAAACATTTGAAACACTTGATAGAGCAGCAATCGGAAAAAGGATCACAGAAGGCAGGAAGCATATAAAGATGAGGCGAGAAACACTTGCTGAAAAGCTGGATGTATCAGTGCAGTTCATTGCAGATGTGGAATACGGTAAAAAAGGCATGTCGATGAAAACTTTTTATTCAATATGCCAGGCGCTGGATATTACGCCAAACTATCTGCTGGCTGGAAGCAGATATTCCTTTACAGGCAGCGAAGAATATACCCGTGTGTGCGAGGAGATCGCTTTTCTGCTCAAGGACTGTGACGACAAACAGATAAGCGCCGCCGGCGATATCATACGGATATATGCAGACAGTGTGAAAACAAAGAAACCGGCTGTATGTACGGACGAGGAAAATGCCGACAGTTAAAAAGTGATGCATCCGGTGTGAGAAGCTGTGTATGATCCGGGCGCAGTGCAGCGGCACCAGCTATCGCATGATGTACATCACATATCGGGTCATGGCTTGCATTTCTTATATCAGGCCATCAAAACAAGCCCTCTGCAGAAAAAAAGCGGAGGGCTTGTTGCCATGTAAGGAAAAAGAAAAACTGTGATCAAATGTGTTGAAATCGTGCTTTTTGGCAAAAATAGTTGAACAAGACGCTCGAATTTAGTATAATTAAATGACCGAATTGTACAAGAGGGATAAAATGGACTTTTTTAACAGCAAAAAATTCAGGATATTTTTGTTGGTAATACTTGATATCTGCAGCGTGGCAGCAGGAGCCATGGGGGCGCTGATCCTCAGATTCGATGCCACATCAATACCGCAAGAATATTTCTGGGGCGCTGTGCACAGCATGCCGGTGTATTTTGTGATAACCATAGCTGTTATGGCAGCCTTTAAATTATATAACAGAGTTTGGACCTATGCTTCGCTGAATGAGCTTTTTACGATCATAAAGGCCTCGGTTTTGATAGAAGCTATTTTTGTGTGCTATCATGTATTTATGCAGATAAATATGCCGAGAAGCTACTATCCGCTGGGATTCATGATCATGACCATACTGTTCATGGCTACCCGGTTTGCCAAGGCCATATTGAAGAATGCCCAGGACTCCAATACCAAGGTAAAGGTGACCCACCGTGTCATGGTCATAGGAGCCGGCTCCGCTGCCGCCATCCTCATCAAAGAATACAGGGCCAGGGATAACGGTACCGCCGTTGTCTGCGCCATAGATGATAACAAGAATAAAAAGAACAAGTACATTCTCGGCGTGCCTATAGTCGGGGATCGCAACGATATTGAAAAGAATGTAGAAAAATATAGAGTTTCCGAGATTGTCATAGCCATTCCGTCGGCAGACCTGCAGACGACCAGAGAAATAATCAGGCTCTGTCAGGACACCAAGAAACCGGTAAAGATACTGCCTGCTGTGGCAAAGAGCCTGACGACATCCCTTTCACAGGAGATCAGGCCGGTAAACTACGAAGATCTTCTGGGCAGGGAGCCTGTAAAAGTCAATAAAAAGGGTATAAGAGAATTCATCGGCGGAAAGACGGTACTGGTCACCGGAGGCGGCGGTTCCATTGGATCGGAACTGTGCCGTCAGATAATATCATACAATCCGGCCAAGCTGGTAATCTTTGATATTTATGAAAACAACGCATATGAGATCCAGATGGAACTGGAAAGACATTTTCCGGATGCCAATATTTCCGTACTGATTGGCTCCGTAAGGGATTACGACCGGCTTGAGGCTGTTTTCAAAAAATACAGGCCAAATATCGTATATCATGCGGCAGCTCACAAACATGTGCCCCTGATGGAAAAATCGCCCAATGAGGCGGTCAAGAACAACTGCCTGGGAACATTGAACACCGTAAAACTGTCTGATAAATACGAAGTGGACAATTATGTGCTGATTTCCACCGACAAGGCGGTAAGGCCTACCAATATAATGGGTGCTACCAAGAGGATATGCGAAATGATGGTCCAGTCCTACGCCAGAAGATCAGAGCATACAAGATTTGCGGCGGTCAGGTTCGGCAATGTACTGGGCAGCAACGGTTCTGTCATACCTCTGTTCCTGAAGCAGATCGAAGAAGGCGGCCCGGTAACGGTGACCCACAAGGAGATCACGAGATTTTTCATGACCATACCGGAAGCTGTTTCCCTGGTGATACAGGCCAGCCTCTTTGCCAAGGGCGGAGAGATCTTTGTCCTGGATATGGGAAAACCGGTCAGGATATACGAGCTGGCCGAGAACCTGATAAGGCTCAAAGGCATGCGTCCCGGTGAAGATATCAAGATCGAGATCGTGGGCCTTCGTCCCGGCGAGAAGCTTTATGAAGAGATCCTCATGGATGAGGAGGGCCTTGACAAGACTGAAAACAATATGATTTATGTAGGCAAGCCGCTCAAGATCGACGACGATAAATTCTTCGACCAGCTGGACAAGCTGATCGAAGCCAGCTTTGAAAACGGCAATCATATAAAAGAGCTGACGGAAGAAGTCTGCGGCACCTATACTATTACTGATAATTAGAGGTGAGATATGAACATACCTTTTTCTCCACCTGATATTTCGCAAAAAGAAATTGATTTAGTGGTGGATGCTCTAAAGTCCGGATGGATCACGACCGGACCAAAAACAAAAGAATTTGAAAGAAAACTTGCAGAATATATAGGAAATAAAAAAGTTGTGTGCCTTAACTCTGCGACGGCCGCTATGGAAATGACCCTAAGGGTTTTGGGCATAGGAAAAGGCGATGAGGTAATAGTACCAGCATATACTTATACGGCCACCTGCAGTGTGATCTGTCATGTAGGGGCGACCCCTGTTATAGTAGATACGGCAAAAGGCAGCCTTGAAATGGACTATGACCAATTAGACAGTGCTATAACGGACAAGACAAAGGCTATAATGCCGGTGGACATTGCCGGGATCATCTGCGACTACGATAAAGTCGCTATGTGTATAGAAAGAAATAAGAGCAAATTTTGTCCAAAGAATGAAATACAAAAGAATTTCGGAAGAATAATAGTAATAGCGGACAGCGCTCATGGATTTGGTGCTGTCAAAAATAGCAGATTATCCGGAAAGTTTGCCGACTTTACCTGTTTTTCTTTCCATGCGGTTAAAAATCTGACTACGGCTGAAGGCGGTGCGGTCACATGGCAGAGCAGAGAATTTATTGACGACGAAGAACTTTACAAGCAGTATATGAATATATCCCTCCACGGGCAGACCAAAGATGCTCTAAACAAGAACAAGCTGGGTATGTGGGAATATGATATAATTTCGCCTGCGTATAAATGCAATATGACAGATATCCAGGCCGCAATAGGATTGGGACAGTTAGAACGATATGGAACCATGCTCAAAAGGCGGCATGAAATAATAAAGGCATATGATGAAGTTCTTAAGGATTTTGATGTGCAAGTGTTAAGCCATTCAGGTGAAAATCATAGGTCAAGCGGGCACTTGTATTTTATACGCATTGGAAAAGCGGATGAATCTGTGAGAAATGAACTCATAGAGAGGTTTGCGGAAAAGGGTATAGCGACAAATGTTCATTATAAACCTCTCCCGATGTTAACTGCTTATAAGGGTATGGGATTCAATATTGAAGATTATCCTAATGCGTATGAAATATATAAAAACGAGATCACATTGCCATTATATAGTAAATTAAAAGATGAGGAAGTAGCGTATATTACTGAGGCGCTTAAAGATATCTTGAAGGAGTACAGAATTTGATTCTGCCAAAATGGGAAACACTTCCGGACAGCATGAAAACAGAGCCGGTAAAAAAATACTACGATATACTAAAAAAGAAAAATTTCAGTCTGTTTATCAAAAGGATATTTGACCTGATCGTTTCACTGATAATGGTTATAATCATATCCCCGGTGCTCCTGATACTGGCGATCCTGATAAAGTTAGATTCGCCGGGACCGGTGTTTTACCGGCAGAACAGGATAACGAGCTTCGGAAAACCGTTCAGGATCTTCAAGTTCAGGACTATGGTACAAAACGCGGATCAAATAGGCGCTTTAGTGACGGTAGAAAAAGATCCGCGGATTACTCGGATAGGGAATAAGATAAGAAAGTGCAGGCTGGACGAGCTGCCGCAGTTGCTGAACATAATCACAGGCGATATGAGTTTTGTCGGCACAAGGCCGGAAGTCAAGAAATATGTTGATAAATATAGTGACGAAATGATGGCCACTCTGCTCATGCCAGCAGGAGTCACATCACTGGCCAGCATCACCTATAAGGATGAAGATGAAATAATGGCTGAGCATATAGCAGATGGCATGGATACGGACGAGGCATATATAAATTATGTGTTGCCGGAAAAAATGCGATACAATCTGCAATATATAGAAAATTTCAGCTTTTTCGGCGATATAAAGCTAATGTTTAAAACTATAGTAAGTGTATTGAAATAAGATATGAGGAGGTCCAGATGAATATAGTTTTGATAAATCATTATGCGGGGTCTCCTGAAATGGGAATGGAATTCAGGCCCTATTACTTTGCCAGGGAGTGGGTAAAGATGGGGCACAAAGTTGATATAATCGCTGCTGACTTTTCACATCTGCGTCGAAAAAACCCAAATGTATCGGAAGACTTCCAGACAGATGTCATAGATGGGATCAATTATCATTGGATAAAGACAAGGAGATATGAGGGTAACGGGGCTAGCAGAGCGATTACTATGGCTCAGTTCATAACAAAACTCTGGCTTCATGCCGATAGGATAATAAAAGAAATGGAACCTGATGTGGTCATTTGCTCATCTACTTATCCGCTGGATACTTTTGTTGGACAGAGGATAAGAAAAAAGTCCAAGAAAAAAGTGAAACTTATACATGAAGTGCATGACATGTGGCCGGCAACCCTGATAGAGGTTGGGGGAATGTCGAAACATCATCCCTTTGTCATAGCAATGCAGATAGGAGAAAACAGTGCATATAAGCACTCAGACAAGGTTGTATCTCTTTTACCATATGCTGAAGAATATATGAAGCAGCATGGGTTGGCAGAAGGTAAATTTGTCTGCATTCCCAACGGTGTAGTTGAGGAAGAATGGAATAAAACGGATGAACTTCCCGATGAACATCAAAAAGTGTTTGATGCTCTGCACGGAAAAAATAAATTTATTGTAGGATATTTTGGCGGACATGCGTTATCTAATGCATTGGAGTATCTTCTTGAAATTGCAGGCAACATGGTCCAACACAAAGATATCCATTTTGTTCTGGTAGGGGATGGAGTGGAAAAGAAGAACCTCATTGACTTAAGCAAAAAAATGAAGTTGGATAATGTGACCTTTCTGAAATCTGTATCCAAAAAAGCTGTTCCACAATTATGCAAACAGTTTGACTGTATATATATGGGAAGTCATGAGTCGCCTCTTTACAGATTTGGCCTCTGCTTCAATAAAATGTTTGATTCAATGATGGCAGGAAAGCCGATAATCTGTGCCATGACCACACCAAAAACATATATTGAGGAATATGAGTGTGGGATAAAGGTTGATTCAGGCGACATACAAGGATGTGTGAACGCTATTCTGAAAATAAAGAATATGAATGAGGATGACAGAAAGAAAATGGGTGAAAATGGCATAAAGGCTTGTTATAAACGATTTTTTTATGATAACTTGGCTAATATTTTCATTGCCGTTATGGAATCTTAAAATATAGCAGATAATATATGGAGGGAAAAATGAAACAGCAATTGCTTAACAAAATAAAAAACAAAGAAATCATCGTCGGAGTGGTTGGCCTCGGCTATGTGGGCCTTCCGCTTGCAGTAGAAAAAGCCAAGGCCGGCTTTAAGACCATCGGCTTCGATGTGCAAGAGGCCAAAGTTGATATGGTAAATGCGGGACATAATTATATAGGCGATGTGGTTGACGATGATCTCAAAAAGATCGCTGATGATGGCATGCTACGCGCCACTACAGACTTTAGCTTTGTGAAAGATGTGGACTTCATAGCCATATGCGTGCCTACGCCTCTTGACGCACATCAGCAGCCGGATATAAGCTATGTTAAGTCGTCTGCTGAAAACATCGCAAAACATCTCACAAAAGGCACCATGGTAGTCCTTGAGTCGACCACATATCCGGGAACTACGGAAGAACTGCTCAAACCTATACTGGAGTCTTCTGGTCTGAAATGCGGAGAAGATTTTTATCTGGGATTTTCGCCTGAGCGGGTAGACCCAGGCAACAAGCAATACAAGACGAAGAATACTCCAAAGGTAGTAGGAGCCATTGGGGACGATGCAAGGGAAGTAATTGCAGCCATGTACAGAGCCGTACTGGAGGGAGATGTGTATGAGGTTTCATCCCCTGCCGTGGCTGAAATGGAAAAGATTCTGGAAAATACCTATAGAAATATAAACATAGGTCTTGCCAATGAAATGGCGATGCTGTGCCACAAGATGGGAATAGATTACTGGGAAGTAGTAGATGCTGCCAAGACTAAACCGTACGGATTCCAGGCCTTTTATCCGGGCCCGGGACTTGGAGGCCACTGCATACCTCTTGACCCATATTATCTTTCATGGAAAGCCAGGGAATACGGCTTCCATACATCCATGATCGAGAGCTCCATGATGGTCAACGATGGAATGCCGGAATATTGTGTAGAAAGAGCGATGGCTATCCTGAACCGTCATAAAAAGGCCCTCAACGGGTCAAAGGTCCTGGTGCTTGGCGTGGCATACAAAAACGACATTGACGATTACAGAGAAAGCCCTGCTATCAAAGTGATCGAAGAACTCAAAAAAGCCGGAGCCGAAACAGACTTCTATGATCCGTGGATCAGCGAATATAAAGACAAGGGACAGGTTTTCAAGGGCATAGAAAAGATAGACGAAAAGATAATCGCAGGCTATGATATCATAGTCATAACAGCAGCTCATACTAATATAGATTATGATATGATACAGAAGAACGCTCAGGCCATATTCGATACGCGCAATGCCATGAAGGATATTGCTGAGCGTGATAAGATAGAGGTGCTGTAATGGGAGAGTTTTTTGTACACGAGTCAAGCTATGTAGACGACCATGTAAAAATCGGAAAAGGAACTAAGATATGGCATTTCTGCCACATACAGTCCGGCGCTGAAATAGGAGAGAACTGTTCAATGGGGCAGAATGTCAATGTCTCCAATAATGTAAAGATAGGCAACGGCTGCAAACTCCAGAACAATGTTTCTGTTTACGAAGGAGTTGAAATGGAAGACTATGTTTTCTGCGGACCATCCATGGTATTTACCAACGATTTGACGCCGAGAGCAAAGTATCCGAAAGGCAGTGCAGGCTATAAAAAAACTCTGCTGAAAACGGGTGCGACCGTGGGAGCCAACGCAACAATAGTGTGCGGGCATACCATAGGAAAATGGGCTATGATAGCCGCCGGGGCCGTAGTGACAAAAGATGTTAATGACCATGCCTTGATGGCAGGGGTACCCGCAAAACAAATCGGATGGGTATGCGAGTGTGGAGCGGTTTTGCCGGATGGATTATCATGCCAAGCATGTAACCGTAAGTATAAAGAGTATTTAGACGGATTAAGGGAAGAATGATGGAATTCACATACTCAGCATATGAAAGTATAATTGATTTGCTTAGGGAAAATAAATATGAATTTGCAGATTATCATAAGTATGAATTGTATGATAAATGCGTTATTTTAAGACATGATGTTGATTATGATCTCAAGAAAACAATACAAATGGCTGAACTTGAAAATAAAAATGGTGTTAGTGCTACATACTTTGTTCTTGCAACATCAGGATTTTATAATGTGATGTCAAAGGAATCAAAAAAAGTTATCGGTTATTTGCAATCGTTGGGACATAAAATAGGCTTACACTTTGATGAGGCTAATTACGATATTACAGAAGAAACATGGTGCCCCAAATAAATGAGTTAATTAAGCAAGAACTGACTGTATTAAATAGTGTGATGGAAAAAGAAACTTGCATGTCGATTTCAATGCACAGGCCGTCACAGATGACATTAAAGAGTAATTTAAAAATTGATAATGGTATAGCTAATTCATATAGTAAGGAATTTTTTAAGACATTCAAGTATGTCTCTGATTCAAGAATGAATTGGAGAGAGGATCCTATTCAGGTTATTCAATCCGGGAAACATAATTGGATACAATTATCAACGCATCCGTTTTGGTATTTTGAAGAGCCAAAAGATATGAAAAGCATCATATATGATTTTTTGTGTTGCAAAGAAAATGCAGAATGTCGATACAATACATTTAGTGAGAACTTTTCCAGATTGAATGATGTCCTAACAATCGAGGAAGTAAAAAAATGAGAAACTGGAAATATAAGTCAGAAGATATAATTGAGTCATTAGGCGGTAAACCATTGGGGCCGTGTAAAGAAGTTGTCATTGAAGACACTTCTACTGCCGATGAACCGCAGAACAACAGTTTGATATTTATTAAAACGGCTAAATGGCAAGGTGAATGGGTAAAGAAGTTTTATAACTTAGATAGTGCGTTTATTATAATAGAAAAAGAGTTGGGACCTTTATTTACTGATATCGCACAAAATAATCTTGTGGTTATTACAGACAATGCAAGGCTGTATTATGCAAAGGCATTATGGCTGATTGTTGATGCTTTTACTCAGAGCAGAAAATTATCACAAAAAGAAAATTATATTATTATTGGGGAAAATGTGCATATAGGAGAAGGAAGCGTTATTGATCCGTTTGTTTTCATTGGACATGATGTAAGAATTGGTGATAATGTGCATATCAAGACGGGGGCAAGAATCAGAGATAATACAATAATAGGAAACAATGTTGTCGTAGGAGAAAATTCCGTTATAGGAGCTCAGGGATTCGGTGTAGAAACTGATGAATTAAAGCATCATATAAGAATACCTCATATAGGCGGCGTCGTCATTGGAGATAATGTTGAAATAGGGGCATTAACTTCAATAGTTGCAGGAACTATTCGTCCGACTTTTATTGAAGACGGTTGCTTGATTGACGACCTCAATCATATTGCACATAACTGTTCGATTGGGCAAGGGACTTTATCTGCGGCATGTGTAGAGATTAGTGGAAGCGCTACAATTGGAAAATATTGCTATATTTCTCCCAATGCGACTATTCGAAATAGTGTTGAATTAGGTGACTATTGTTTTGTGGGCCAAGCATCATCAGTACAAAGATCTTTTAGTAGTAATATAAATGTGGTTGGAAATCCGGCCAAAGAATTTGTAAGAAAAGGTTAGGGTGTTTTTTATGACATTAAGACATATGTTAAGAAGTATAGGATATAAATGTTTACCCTTAAAGTTATATTTAAAGATATGTTATCAAGTTATTTATAATCGTCCCTTACATTTAAAGGAACCAAAAGCATTTAGTGAAAAAATGTATTGGTTAAATTTATATTATGCACAATATGAAAAAAATTTAGTTCAGCTATGTTATGACAAATATACTGTGCGGACATACATTAAAGAAAAAATTGGTGAAAAATATTTAAATGAGCTTTATGGTGTTTATGATAAAGCTGAAGATATAGATTTTCAAAAACTACCACACCAATTTGTTATAAAAATTACTCAAAGTTCTGGGAAAAATCTTATATGTCCAAATAAAGAAAAATTGAATACTGAGAAAACCGTAAAACTACTAAATAAATGGTTACAATCTGCGAAAGCAAGAAGAGGTCAAGAGGAGTCATATCTTTACAATGGAAATGCAAAAATAGTTTGCGAGAAATTTTTAAAAGATGAAAACGATATGATTCCCAATGATTATCGGATATATTGCTTTAATGGAGAACCAAAGTACATTATTTGTGACATGGATACAACATTGGAAGATGGAAGCCACGGTACGAATATAAGGCGCAATGTATATGATCTTAATTGGAATATACAAGATGTGGAATTTGGAAGAAAAAATGATCTTATTAATACGATCAACAAACCAGGTAACATTAAGGAAATGATAGAGATATCAAGAGTTTTATCTAAAGATTTTCCCTTTGTTAGGGTCGATTTATATAATATAAGAGGTTCATTGATTTTTGGTGAATTAACTTGGATTCCTATGGGTGGGAACTGTCGCATTAAGCCAGACTCTTTCGATTATAAGCTGGGCGAAATGCTCCAATTGCCGAATGTATCGATTGATTACAGAAAATAATAGTTACACAAATATATAAGTTAAGTGATGTTAAGTTAGGAGGATATATGAAATACGCCCTTATAGGCTGCGGCAGGATTGCAGTAAACCACATAAAAGCCGCCCTGAACAATAAACTTGAGATCGTTGCTGTATGCGATGTGCTGCCGGAGAAGATGGAAGCACTGCTCGCCAAGTATGAACTCCAAGATGATCAGACCATCAAAAGATATACAGACTATAAGGAGATGGTCATAAATGAGAAACCGGAGCTTGTCAGCATAGCTACCGAAAGCGGCATACACGCTGAGATCGCACTGTTCTGCATAGATCAGGGCGTCAATGTGATCATAGAAAAACCTATGGCTATGAGCATGGAAGACGCTGATAAGATAATAGCGGCGGCAGAAGCAGAGAATGTAAAAGTTTCTGCATGCCATCAGAACAGGTTCAATGTGGCTGTCCAGGAACTGAGAAAAGCTCTGGAAGCCGGACGGTTCGGCAAACTGTCCCATGGTTCCATTCATGTAAGATGGAACCGCGACCACGGATATTATGACCAGGCGTCTTGGAGAGGAACATGGGAACAGGACGGCGGAGCTCTCATGAACCAGTGCATACACGGCATAGACCTGCTGAGATGGATGATGGGAGACGAGGTAGAGGAAGTTTACGGAGCTACCCGGCAGCAGTTCCATGATTACCTTGAGGCTGAAGATGTTGGAATGGCAGTCGTTAAGTTTAAAAACGGAGCCATCGGAACCATCGAGGGAACGACCAATGTATATCCAAAGAACCTCGAAGAGACCCTGTATATCTTTGGCGAAAACGGCACCGTCAAGATCGGCGGAACTTCTACCAACAACATTGATGTGTGGGATTTTGCCGATGAGACAGAAGAAGATAGCAAGAACAAAGAACTGAAAGAAGCTACCAGCAATGTTTACGGAAATGGACATACCAGCTTATTTGCCGATGTCATCGACGCTGTAAAGAATGACAGAAAGCCATATGTAGACGCAGTAGCGGGCAGGAACGCCCTTGAGATGGTACTGTCCATATACAAGAGCCAGAAGGAAGGCAAAGCTGTTAAGCTGCCTCTGACTGACTTTGCCAGCACAGATATGAAAGGAAATTTTAAATGAAATTTGCGATTTTGTCTTTTGGAAACTATGAGTATGATGGACGCTTAAGGGAGCTATATAAAGCTTTTTGCAGTTTAGGTGATACATACTTGTTGTCGCATGGCTATAACAAAGTATCTGATAAACATTGCATTATTCAGACGAAAAACTATTTTGATTTTGTGCGTAAATCAGTGCAATGGCTTAATAAAGTTAAATGCTCTGAGGAAATAGATGTGATAGTTTTAGACGATAGAAAATCAACAATTCCGGGCTTAATATGCAAACATAAATATAAGAATGATATTATATTTATTGAAGATTGTAGAGAATTGTATGATATTAAAGATGTCAAACATCTTGTAGGTAAAATCGGGTGTTTTTTTGAAAAAAAAATGATTGAAAAGGCAGATATTATCATATGCGCAAATAATGAAAGAGCATCTGCTATGATGAAAATGTTCTCATTGGAGAAAAGGCCAATTGTGTTTGAAAATATAAGACAACTAAGTTTTTCAGATGATTTTAATTTGGATATGATAAAAGAAAAATACTCGTCATATATCAATGAAGGTGAAATTAGAATTATCTCTACATCTGGATGCAGTTTATCAAACACAAATGATATATTGGTTAAAAATTTGAAATATGTTTCACCTCAGTATAAAATAAGACTCTTTCTTGTAGGAGATGATAAAAGTCAAGATTATTTGTCCATGAAAAAACTTTTATTGAATGAAAAAAAATGTAATATAGATATATTAGGAAAATTAAATCAAAATGATTTAAAATATCTTATACAGCAATCACATATTGGGATCGTGAATTATGCCCAAAAAGACTTATGTAGTAGATTGTGCGCTTCAGGGAAATTATATGAATTTATATTTGAAAATATTCCAATTGTTACTACAGAAAATTTACCATTAAAAAATTTGTGTGAGAAGTTTAATATAGGTGTTGCAGATAATCAATATTATAAAGGTATCAACAAGGTGTTGGGTGATTATACATTCTACAAAAAATGCGTTAGTGAATTCAAAAAAGACCACACGGTCGAGAACAATATTAAACTTTTTTCAAGTAATATAAAAAAAGAGATAAGAGCGTTATCTTCTAATCGGCTTTAATATTTGGAAAGTGAGCTATAATGAATAAAAAAGTCCTATTTGTCTTTGGAACAAGACCAGAAGCAATCAAAATGTGCCCTATTATTAAGAAAATTAAAAAAAATATATATTTTGATACAGTTGTTTGCACCACTGGTCAACATAGGGAAATGCTGGATCAGGTACTCGATATATTTGAAGTACAGCCAGATTTTGATTTAGATATAATGAAACAAGACCAAGACCTTTTCGATATAACTACTCAAATAATGTTATCTATGAAGCTAGTTATAGATAAAGTCAAACCAGACCTTCTGATTGTTCATGGGGATACAACTACAGCATTTGCAGCTGCTGTAGCTGCATTTTATAAAAAAGTCCCTATTGGACATGTTGAGGCAGGATTGCGTACATTTAATGTGTCATCGCCGTTTCCTGAAGAATTTAACAGACATGTTATTAGTATCATAGCAGATTTACATTTTGCACCAACACAGGATGCATACAATAATTTAATTAAAGAAAATATCGCTTCACGACACATCTATATTACCGGTAATACTGCGATTGATGCTTTGGAAACTACAATAAGGGAAGATTACGAGGATGACAATCTTAAGTGGTCTTCGGAGTCTAAATTACTTCTAGTAACAGCGCACAGAAGAGAAAATATTGGAAAACCAATGCGCAATATGTTCCGTGCAATCAAAAGAATTGTGAATGAAAATAAAGATGTTAAGGTAATTTATCCTGTACACTTGAATCCAAAAGTGAGAAAAATTGCAGAAGAGGAATTTAAGGGATGCAATAAAATCAGACTGATTGAGCCACTTGATGTTGTTGCGTTTCATAATTATATGGCACATGCATATTTAATTTTGACAGACAGTGGAGGCATACAGGAAGAAGCACCAGCGATTGGCAAACCTGTATTAGTCATGCGTGAAACTACCGAACGCCCTGAAGGCATAAAAGCAGGAACGCTCAGGCTTGTTGGTACTGAGGAAAAAAATATTTATGACAACATTCAAAACCTACTTAATAATAAAAAAGATTATGAGTCAATGAGCACGGCGAAAAATCCCTATGGTGATGGGCATGCTAGTGAATATATTATCCGACATATTGAAAAATATTTTAACGAGGAAAATGAAAAATGAACTTGTTGTATATTACTTATATTGATTTTAATAGTAAAGAAAGATCCGGCGCCTCTGTAAGACCACACCGCTTATATGATGCGTTCCTAAATCTTGGAATAAATGTAAAACTACTTGAATGCCAACAAAATAAATTTAGAAAACGACATATGAAAGTAAAAGAAATTTTGCGATGGCTAAAAAATAACAGACCAGATTTTTGCTATATTGAATCTCCCAGTGGGCCCATTTTCAATAATATTGATTTGAAGTTAATAAAAAGGATTCATAGTTATAATATTCCTATAGGCTTTTTTTATAGAGATATTTTTTGGCTTTTTCCAGAAATATATAATGGACATGTTGGTTTTATTAAAAAGAATGCAATAGTTTTATTGAATAAAAGAGAAATACACTGCTTGAAAAGAAATTGCGATATTGTATATACACCAACACAATCAGTAAAAAATATTTTAGATAAATATCATTTTAAGAGATGTGAAGTTCTTCCGCCTGCATTAGAGATTACTTCTCATAATATTTCACAAAGGAATGAAGTTAATACCTGCATTTATGTTGGAGGTGTTTCTGCTGTTTATGGGACCGATATTTTAATTGATGCATTTAAAATTTTAAATAAGCATGAATCATCATATAGGTTGATTTTAGTTTGTAGAGAAGAAGAATTAAGAAATTTTTATCATGAATGCTTGAACTATAATTGGTTGGATATAGTATTTGCTTCAGGGAAAGAATTAAATAAATATTATGAAAAAGCATCAGTAGGAGTTATTCCAGTTAGACAAACAAATTATACAAATCTGGCATATTCAGTTAAACTTTTTGAATATCTTGGTCATGGACTTCCGGTTATTTCTACAAATACTACAGAAATGGGAACATTTGTAAAACAGAATAATATTGGAATGGTTTGCGAAGATAACCCCAAAGATTTGGCTCAAACAATAGCATATTATTTTAAAAACAAGGAGACATTGAATTACAGTACTAATGTGAAAAAAATTGCCCCACAGAATACATGGATATGTAGGGCCCAAAAAATAATAAGCGATTTAACATAAACAACAAAAAAGAGTAAATTTTATGAACAGATTAAAATCTATGTTAAAAATGATATGGAAAAAAGGAGCTATACACATTTTTACAGGTAGTTTTCTAAACAAATTCGTAGTTTTTTTCGGCTCGATAGTTATTGTAAGGCTACTTAGTAAGACCGAATATGGAATGCTTGGTTATGCAGAGAACTTATACAGTTTTGCATATATTTTAGCTGGATTGGGTATTTCTAATGCAATTATGAGATATGTTGTGTTAGCTGATACAATGGAAACAAAAAAGGCTGTTTTTTATTTTTCTTCAAGATTAGCATTTAAAATTAATATTATTCTTGTAGTTGCCCTAGAGATTATAAATGTTTTTTATCCGCATTCGCCCGAATTTGAAACCTGTAGGTTATATATATACATAATGGTACTTTCACTTCCCTTTCAATACTATGTTGATAATGGATTGTCTCTTGAAAGGGCAATGTTCAGCAATAAAAAGTATGCAATGCTGTCTTTTATAACATCAGCTGCTATAATATTAGGCAAATTAGTCGGAGCGTCAATTGCAGGATTAATGGGAGTAATCATTACAGGAGTGATAGTAAATTTTATATTAGCTACAGTAATGAGACAATCTTCTGAAAAGAAGTATTTCCAATCGGTGCAGTTAGGGGCTGTAAACCAAAAACAAAAAAAACAAATCGTGGCGTATAGCCTTCAATATATGATTACCAACGGCATGTGGACACTGTTCATGCTTATTGATGTTTTCATGCTTGGTAAATTATCCGATAACCCTACGATGATTGCAGATTATAAAGTAGCATATGCTTGGCCGGCTAACATTTCTATTATATGTACAGCGATAGGTGTCTTTATTGCGCCATATTTTATAAAAAATGAAAACGATCCGATGTGGATACGAAAGAATTATGCTCGTACATTCTTACTTAGTTTTGCTTTTGTTGGACTGGCAGGTCTGGTGATGATCATTCTTGCCAAACCTTTGATTTTCATATATGGTGGTTCAGAATATTATAATATTATTCCAGTAATGCGAGCATTAACTATAGGATCAGTAATTAATAACGGATTAAGATATACTACTGCTAATATATTTGCTGCTATGGGGAAAATTAAATTTAATATGGCAGTATCAGTAATCGGCATTATTGTGCAGATTGCATTAAATATGTATATGATTCCTAAGTATGGCATGTATGGACCGGCATTCTCTGGAATAATTAATTATAGCCTTATGGCAATAATATTGTTTATTTGCTTTGTAAAGTTGAATAATATTTTTTTGAAGGAGAAAAAATGACAGAAAAAGTGTTTTCAATTAATATATTGTATAAAGTGTTTTTTTTCGTTTCTTTAATGATATTTATTATGAGACAGGCTATCCCAATGCACGACTTATTTTGGATTGTGTGGGGATTACTTCAGCTTATTGGAGTATTGAGCATTTTAAAAAATCGAAAAAGTATTTGCTTTAATCAAATTTTTGGTCAAATTCTTGCTTCAAAAGCATTCATCATTATTTTGACAATATACATTGCTATTGATGCGATAAACTTATTTTACGGTCCAGCGCCAATTTTATCAATAAGCAAATATGTTGTATTCGTTGAAGGTATAAGTTATATTTTTCATGCAGCAATAATATGCCATTTGTGCGGATTGACTCATCAAAAATTCCTTGATACCCTATATAAGTATATTATTATTTCTGCTATTATAGCATCTTTTATTGCGTTAATAAACTATTATATGCCCATTTTTCATAATGCTGCAAATGGGCAAATATCTATAATAGATGATTATAATGCTTTTTGTAGATATTATTTATTTTCGTATATTGTAGGATTTGTGCATATATGCAGCAATAAAAAATTAACATTGTACAAACAGATAGTAGAATTAGTGCTTTATTCAATGCTCTTATGTGTAATAATGCTGATGTCAACATCAAGACGGACATTACTTACTTTAGCGATGTTTACTTTTGTTATGGTTATATATTACATAATAAGATTATATAAAATGACAAATGAAAAGAAAAAAATGTACTCGTTTATGAAAAAAGCTTTGATAGTTATGATCGCATTTTTTATAACAGGTATAGCGACCGTGCAAGGTAGTAGCGTTTTAATTAATGCAAAACAATATTTTAACGAACAAGTAAATATTACGGAAAGTGTGCAAGGCGGAATAGAACAGACGAGTGAACGCATAGATACGGACAATGTTTGGGGTAAAAGAAGTGTAATATGGCAGGAGGCTATTAATGAAATAAAAAGATATAATGCAATAGAGCTGTTATTTGGCAAAGGAGCAGGATATGCTACAAAATATTATGAAAGTGAACCTACTGAGACAGTTATTGAAGAATTATATGGAACAAATGAACTTGTAGAAAATTCAATGCATACGCATAATTATCTGTTACAGGATATGATGGAGGGAGGAATTATTAAGGTAATTTTTTCATTAGTGTTAACGGTTGGGTTAGGAATTAAGATTATTATAAATGTTATCAAAAAGGGAGATCAGTGGTTTATACCGCTTTTATCATTAATTCTTATTGGCACAAACATAATGATATCATACTCATCAGGTTTCATTGGGGATGTGTATTATTGTGTTAATTTATTAATCTTGGTGCAATTGGAATTAGATGACAGGAAACAAATCGGAAATGTTAATAGATAAAAATAGTATCACACATTATCTTAATAAGGTGGATATTATACACCTCGATAAATCAGCATTCGCCCATGCAGATTGAGTATAATATTTATTTTATAAAGCACAGTTGCTCTAGGGTGTTTATGCACTAGTTTATGCTGTGATGTCCCAAGAAGGAACACGCGGCCTTATGTTGAAACAGGCTGCAGAGCCGCTTCATAGTATAAACTTTACTTAATAATGAAATAATTAGAAAAAACTTATGACTTAAAGGAAGAAAAATGCTCTTTTCCAGTTTAACATTCTTATTTATTTTCCTTCCCATAGTGTTATTCTTATATTATACAGTGTTTGCAAAAAGTATAGCTGCACGCAATGGATTATTACTTATAGCAAGCCTGATATTCTACGCATGGGGAGAGCCTCGCTTTATATTGATCATGATCTTGTCCATAGTTGTAAACTATGGCTTTGGGATAATGATAGAAAGATTCAATGACAAGAGAAAATTGCTTCTTGTCATTGATGTTATCTTCAATTTATCCCTGTTATATATCTTCAAATACTTGAATTTTACTGTTCAGAACATAAATAATTTATTTGGCAATGTTTTACCACAAACATCTATAGTTTTACCTATAGGCATATCTTTCTTTACTTTCCAGGCTATGTCGTATGTTATAGATGTTTACCGGAAAGATGTAGGGGCACAGAAAAATCCGTTCTATGTTGCCCTTTACATATCTTTCTTTCCACAGCTGATTGCCGGACCCATTGTAAGGTATACAGATATAGAAGAACGATTGCGCGACAGAAAAGTGACGAGTGATTCAATGGCCGATGGAATTAGATGGTTTATCATCGGTTTGTCCAAGAAGGTCCTGATAGCCAACAATCTTGCAGTAATCGCTGATGGGGCGTTCGCAAATAGCAGCGAGGGATATTTGGCTTCAACCACGCTTGCATGGATTGGTGCAATATGTTATGCGTTACAAATCTATTTTGACTTTGATGGATATTCAGAAATGGCAATAGGTCTGGGAAAGATGTTTGGATTTGATTTTCCAAGGAATTTTATATATCCTTATAGAGCTAAAACGATTTCTGAGTTCTGGAAATATAATCATATCTCATTATCAACATGGTTTAGAGACTATGTATATATACCTTTAGGTGGATCGAGAGTCAAAAAACACAGATGGATTTTTAATATTCTTATCGTATGGGCCCTTACAGGTATATGGCATGGTGCAAATTGGATTTTTTTCCTATGGGGACTGTGCTATGGAATCATATTAATTTTTGAAAAGGAATTGCATATAACGGATAAAATCAAACATTTTCCGTTTGGAATTATCTATAGAGCGTTTACTTTAATAGTGCTTTTTGTTTTGAACGGAGTTTTCTTCAAAAACCTTGGGGTGGAGGCAACGAAAAATATCGTGTTTTCCATGTTTGGCGCTTCTGCACACATTATTGATAATTTGGCAATTGAGTATTTATGTGAATATAAGATAATATTGATAATAGCTGTCATATATGCGTTAGCAGGTTTTTGTAGATTGTCTGAATTGATGGATAATGATCGAACAGGGATACTGGTAAAAAATATAGTGTCACCTATTGTATATGGATTTTTGATGATCGCTTCGATTTCGTATTTAGTAATAGGGGCTTATAATCCATTCATCTATTTTAATTTTTAGGGAGGCATTATGAGACTGTCAAAAGCATTCAAAAAATTGGGGCTGCTTTTTGTTTTTTTAATAATCATATTTGGTGTTTCATTGCTGAATTATGATAATGTAGCGAATGCATTAAAAAGTAGTATCATTTCTTTTGTAGAAAGTGGTCAATTTGAATCTGAAAAATTTGAGGAAACCTATAATGATGATTTTTACGAGAGAATAAAGTGGGTAGACTTTAATTCGTTGATAGTTCGCGCCATGGATCAAAAGATAACAAATGGCGTTGTAAAAGGAGAAAATGGCAAACTCAATTTTCTCTGGTCTACAGAATATAAATTTGACGAGAACACAGAAAAAGCCAAGGTTGGTAAAGCAATCCAAATTTTAAAATACGCTCAAGATAAAGGAGCAGATACTTTATATGTTCAGAGACCATGGGCTATATCGGATTTACCATATGGGTATACTTTTGAATATAATAAACAATATGACTTTTGGTGTGATCAGATAGCGGAAAATGGTATCCCTACTTTAGATTTTAGAGAAACTATTGAAGATAAAATAGATTTTTATACTACAGATCACCATTGGACGGTGAAAAGCTCATTTTATGGAGCAAAAAATATAATAGACACATTAAGTGAATTATATGGGTATAATTTTAATAATAAAGATATGTACTTTGATTTAGAAAATTATTATAGCAAAGAATATCCAGATTCATTTTTAGGAGCAGAGGGTGTAAGAGCCGGCCAATTTTTTGCTGGAAAAGATGACTTTGAAGTCTACTACCCTAAATTTGAAACAGACTTTTCTTTTAAGCAATTTGCGGATCATGAAATGTACTTTGAAATAGAAGGTCCTTTTGAAAAAGTTTTTATTGATTGGGACAAACTTGAAGACCCTAATTATAACAATAAGTATTATTCGTTGTCATACAATGCCTATAACGAAAATATTGTAATAAATAATCTAGCGGATAATAATGATAAAGTACTTTTGATTGCAGACTCATATGCACGGCCAATGCTGGCATTTATGAGTTTATGTTTTAAAGAAGTCAGGTTTCTTGATCCACAAGAGGGAAGATATAATGATAGTTATGTGGAATACATAGATGAATATGACCCAGATATCGTTATAATGATGTTCCCTGGAGAAGGTTACTTTGAGCAAGTATAATTTTAGGAGGTATATAAAATGCAATTCCGTGATTTAAAACAACAATACCAGGTACTTAAAAAAGATATAGACAAAGCTATGATCAAGGTTGCCACCGACTGTAATTTTATTATCGGTGCGCAAGTATCAGAGCTGGAAAAAGAACTGGCAGAGTATGTAGGAGTAAAGCACTGCATAACCTGCGCAAACGGTACCGATGCCCTTTCTATCGCCATGATGGCCTGGGGTATTGGCAGCGGGGATGCGGTTTTCGTGCCTGACTTTACATTCTTTTCGTCAGGAGAGATCGTATCGCATTGTGGGGCCACTCCGGTTTTCGTTGATGTCGATCAGGACACATACAATTTAAGTGTGGAATCGCTTGAGATCGCAATAGAAAAGGTGATCAAAGAGGACAAGCTCACGCCAAAAGCCATTGTGGCTGTGGACCTTTTCGGATTGCCGGCTGATTTTACAAAAATACGCCCTATTGCTGAAAAATACGGCCTTTTGGTGCTTGAAGACGGTGCTCAGGGTTTTGGGGGCCGCATTGGAGATAAGGTTGCGTGCAGCTTTGGAGATATTTCCACTACATCGTTTTTCCCGGCTAAACCGCTGGGATGCTACGGGGACGGCGGAGCGGTGTTCACCGATAACGACCAGTGGGCAGACCTGATGCGCTCCATCCGTGTTCACGGAAAAGGCGCTATGAAATATGACAATGTGCGCATAGGCCTAAACTCAAGACTGGACACCATCCAGGCGGCAATACTTTCCGTCAAATTAAAGGCTTTCAAAGAGTACGAAGTCGACGCAGTGAACAAAGCGGCCGACCGATACACCGAGCTGCTCAAAGATACGGTCAAGACGCCAATAGTGCCGGACGGTTTCCTTTCCAGCTGGGCTCAGTATACTATCCAGCTTTCAGACAAAGAAACGAGAGACAAATTGCAGCAGGCCCTCAAAGACAATGGGATCCCATCGATGATCTATTACCCGAAGCCTATGCATAGACAGCTTGCCTTTGGCATTGTGGAGGCTGACGGAACGGGCAGTTATGGCTTTGACTGTTCAGTTACTGAGCGTTTGTGTGACACAGTTTTGTCGCTGCCGATGCATCCATATCTGAAGGACGAAGATATCCGGCAGGTGGCGGAAGTGATCAGAGCGACAATAAAATAGAAGATTGTGTGATATATAAGGCACAGGAGCACGAGTGAGGGTTTCTGTGCTTTTGGTATGATAGGAACAATTCTACTGCAATATGGAAGGAATTTTTTATGGGATTCAGATATAGAAAAAGTTTGAATTTAGGCGAAGGGGGTTAGGATTAATATAAGCAAGTCCGGTATTGGATACAGTTGGGGCGTCAAAGGATATCGAATAACCAAGACAGCAAAAGGAACTACACGCAGAACGGCAACTATACCGTGAACGGGGATCTCTTTTGTTGATGAAACAGGAAATCACAAAAGTAATAGAACTCATTTAGATAAATATAAACAATATAATCAACATATCGATAGTAATCATTATGAAATCGAGGAAATCGTTAATGCCTCAGCAGATGATATGGCATCAGGAGGGTTAGAAGATATTCTTACTGCAGCAAGGAAAACGATGCAGATCAATAAGATGGCTACAAAAGGAAACAGTAAATAATCGTATCGGACCTATGTTAAAAGTGACAGAAAGTGATAAAGTTTGGCGCATTATCCGGTCTAACAAAGTAATAGATAGAAAATATTCGGGAGGTGCTTCTAATACCGTAAATAGAATTGTGTGCCAATCAAGCAAGAAGCCACCCTTTCCGTTCAGGGCCAATATACAGGCGGCATCATTTAAAATCAGAGGAGAAGTTTTTATTTTCTTGTCGGATAAACTTTTTGTTATGCAAAAAAATTAAGTCGGGAGGACCGGACAAAAGATTCAAAAACAATTCTGAACTTCCTATTTGCCTGTATGGAGAAATAGGCTTAAGATCAGAATCCGGATTGAATACAGTCGTTTTGTTTTCGGATGCGTCTATTGTGCAGGATAAAGAAAAATGACATTGCCTTGAATCCCCCTTATGTCATAGAGTATAATGGTGCTGCATAGAAAAAGGAGGAAAATAAAAATGCAATGGGAAAAACTGTTATCAACGCAAAATTATTTGATGAACCAGAGGTCTTTAGCAAGTATCTATAAATGAGTTTGAAAAAGATTATAATAGGATAATATCCAGTGCAGCTTTTCGCAGATTGCAGGACAAGACACAAGTATTTCCTCTGGACAAAAGTGATTTTGTTAGGACGAGACTTACACATTCGATAGAAACATCTACTATTGCCAGGCAGCTTGGCATTATGGTTGCCCAAAATAACACAAAATATTTGCCGGCGGACATCCGAAAAGAGGATTCGGAAGGAATCCCTTCGGTGCTGCTGTGTGCAGGCTTGCTCCATGATTTGGGAAATCCGCCTTTTGGACATTTTGGAGAAACGGTAATAGGCGACTGGTTTAAAGAAAATCTTATAAAAGTCCAATACAAAGATAAGCCGATAAAAGAATGGATGAGTCAGCAGATGATTGCTGATCTGGAAAATTTTGAAGGAAACGCTCAAGCATTGAGAATAGTTTTAAAAGCAAAATATAATTCTGAGATAAATTTATCTGCAGGCATAATCAACACTCTAGTTAAATACCCGACCAGCTCATTGTCTTTTGAAAGAAAACATCCTGATATCAAAAAGCATAAACCAGGGTATTTTTTCTCAGAAGAAAAAGAGTTTTTGCATGTTTCGGAAATTGTCGGGACCAAAGAATGTACAGGCGAAATCTATCGCCATCCATTAACTTTTCTGCTTGAAGCGGCTGATGATATTGCTTATGCTACGGCAGATCTAGAGGATGCTTTTAAAAAAGGACTATTTACTCTGGATGAATTCATAACATATTTTAATGATTCATATGATCATGATCGTGTAATCCCACATCAAAGCCCAGAATATTATTCTTGTGACCTACTCAAAAGCTTGATCGAGTTGAAAGACTACAATAAAAATGTAATGAAAAAAAATCGGGATGAAAGCAAGATATTCAGCACATGGCTTAATTATACGAGACGCTGGCTGATGTATGTGGCCGTGTATCGTTTTTCAAAAAGCTATCAAGCAATAATGGATGGAACATATGAGGATGATTTATTTAAAGAAACAAATCATTCACTGACAATAGATATATTGAAAGGAGCAATGGGCGAATTTGCATACAATACTGCTAATATTTTAAAATTGGAACTTTCTGCTCAAACAATTTTGTCTTTCCTTTTGGATAAATTCATACCTGCAGTGTTGCATTATGATGATGAGGGAAGAGTAAACGGATTAAAAATGTCCAAAGCCGATAAAAAATATATATCACTTTTATCGAGTAATTACAGGCAGGATTACGATAAAAGGAAAACTGGCGACGAATCACTCAATATATATTTAAAACTGCGTATGGTTATAGATTATATAAGCGGAATGACGGATTCTTATGCGCGTACACTGTATAGGGAACTCAGCGGCATAGAGTAAAATAATGAATAAGAATTCAATCATGCCACAAGTGTAACCGATACCAAGAAGGTGACATCAATGAAAAAAGATCTTTTTGAAGAATATATAAGACAAAGCCAGCCGGGCAGGCGTGAGAAGGCGTATGCCTGGCATACGGCTATAGGCCTGCAGGATGTTGACGGGCTGCAGCCTTCAGAATATCTGGTGCGCACAGCTATCCGCAATATTGAGGGGGAGATCTCCCTCGAAGAGGCGAATGCGCTTTTGCAAGCTTACTATGCTGAAAGACCTGCGAAAAATACAAATGACCGCACTGAGGAGGCAGATAAGGTTTCTGTCAGGATTGCAGCGATCTTATCAGAAAAAGCTTTTAGCTTCACCCCGAACGAATACCTTGCCATTCACAGAAAGCTGTTCGACGGGATATATCCCAATGCAGGATGTATGCGTGATTACAACATTACGAAAAAAGAATGGGTACTTGGCGGGGAGACAGTGATATACGGCAGTGCGTCAGAGTTGAAAGATACTCTTGAGTATGATCTTTCCGAAGAAAAGGAGTTCTCCTACCGCGGCCTGTCAATGGACCAGATCATCAGCCATCTCGCTTTGTTTGTTTCGAACCTGTGGCAGATCCATGTGTTCGGCGAAGGCAACACCAGAACAACGGCGGTTTTCCTTATCAAATATCTCCGTACCCTCGGTTTTGATGTCACCAACGATATATTCGCTGGAAATGCGTGGTATTTCCGTAATGCCCTCGTACGGGCCAACTATAACGATCTGAGAAACGGCATCCATGAGACAACAGAGTTTCTGGAACTTTTCTTGCGAAATCTGCTGCTTGACGAACATCATCCGCTGAAAAACCGGACATTGCACATCAGTAATATGCTGAAGGAACCTCAAAAACCGTACATTGATAAACAAAAACCGGACATTGTTCAAATATTCACTGCCAAGACTGCCGGTCATATTTCCAGGATGAGGGAGGCTTTTTCGGACGGAACTATATTTGGACGGGCAGACATGATGAAGGTGACCGGCCTCGGGCCCTCCAGAGCATCGGAGCTTCTGCAGGAACTGACAGCACACGGAATCATCGAGACGGTTTCGGGCTATGGAAAAGGCAAATACAGGTTCAGATGTTAGGCTGTGATCTTGAGCCATCCAGAACAGCAGTGCTCTGTACAGGCGGAATCTCCATGCGCACGAATTATCCATATCGTCTGCAACAAAAAAACAGAAGCCATTGCGCATGATCCGCTGTTTCATCACAGGAGGAATAAAAAAGACGGAAACAAAAAAGTTCATTTAGCCAGATCAGGGTTGTAAGCAAGATGTGCTGAAGCTGCATATGGAGCTGAATATAGAAAACGCCGATGAAGAGGAAATGCAGGATGTTGCTGCTTACAAATGATCCTGCAGCCCATAAAGGCGTGTACAAGATGATGGGGAAAAATCCTTTTACGACAAAAGAGACTATCTCACATTACTTTGAAAAAAGCCTGAAACATTATCTCGATGATGAGTTTGAGGACTACTTCACAGAAGATGACGATTATCAGCCGGTATGCGAGGATTTTGATATAGACTATTGTGTGTCAAAATGGTGCGAAGAGCACGGTTTTAATTTGGTTTCCTGCGAAGGTGAAGTAAGTGACGACGGGTATGGGCCAAGGTTTGGTAGAAACTGGTGATACCAACGAAAAGAGGCCGTTGAAAGAATAATATGCTGATGCTAAAATAAAAGTGAAAGAAGAAAAGTAGAGTTAAGAGATAGGGAGTTTTGAAATGCATGCTGTCATTATCGAAACCCCCTATCTTCGTTTTGCGGAAAAATGGGGCGGCAGGCCGGTGCGCGTCAAAGGATATGCCCGAAAGCTCTCCTGCGCACAGACATGATTCACCGCTATACTACAAACTTCTTAAAAATAAAAGTTTATAACATTGATATTATAAACTTGAGCTTGAACGGAACTTGTGTTATTCTTTTATTGGAAAGGTGGTGCGAATTCCTATGCAGAAAAAAAATTTGCGAAAGAGAGATCTCTATCTGAAGCAGATGATCGCATTTCAGGATACGGAGATGATCAAAGTCATGACCGGTATCCGTCGCTGCGGAAAATCCAGTTTGATGAAACTGATGGCGGAACATTTGCGTGAGAGCGGAGTGACAGAGGATCAGATCCTTGAAATGAACTTCGAGTCTATGAGCATTCCGGAGATGGACGCAAGAGGATTCTACGAATATGTCAAGTCGCATATCTGTCCGGACAAAAGGACCTATCTTTTTTTCGATGAGGTACAGAAAGTGCCTGGGTGGGAGAATGCCGTCAATTCTTTCCGTGTGGATTTTGACTGCGATATTTATATAACGGGTTCCAACGCTTATCTGCTTTCTTCAGAACTGTCCACCTATTTATCTGGCCGATATGTGGAGATCAAGGTGCTGCCGCTATCCTTTCGGGAATTCCTGGACTTTCACGGATATACGCTGACAGAAGGCAAGTCGCCGGCAGGTGGAGCCAAAAAGCGGATCCTGGATGCTGATGGCGAAGTTTACGACACAAAGGAACTTTTTGAAGCTTATACACGATTCGGCGGCATGCCCATGCTGGCGGATATCGGCCTGGAGACCGACCGGGTCATGGTAGCTCTGGACGGTGTGTATTCAGCAGCAGTCGTCAATGACATATTGGAAAGGGAAAAACGGAAAGGACAGCGAACGATAACCGATGCTGTGCTGCTTCGTAAGATCATCATGTTTCTCGCAGATAACATCGGCAATAATACTTCCGCTACTTCTATCGGAAACACGCTGGTCAACGAGGGACTGCTGAAAAATGGAAATCGAAAGACGAAGCCTGCTGTGCAGACTATTCAGGCATATATCAGGGCCCTGACAGAAGCATATTTCTTTTATGAGATCAAACGCTTTGATATAAAAGGTAAAGAATATCTTCGTACATTGGGCAAGTATTACATTGTTGATATCGGCTTGCGAAATTATCTGCTTGGATTCAGGGATGGAGACAGCGGGCATATCTTGGAAAATATTATTTTCTTTGAGCTCATGCGCCGCGGTTACGATGTGTCTGTCGGGAAAATAGATAATCAGGAAGTGGATTTCATCGCAACAAAACCGGATGAGAAAAAATATGTCCAGGTTACGGAAACAATGAACATACCTCAAACCAGAGAACGGGAACTTGCACCATTGAGAAAGATACGAGATAACTACGAGAAGATAGTTATTGCGATGGAATGTGATCTTCCGCAGGAACAAGATGGAATAAAGATGATCCGGGCCTTGGATTTTCTTTTGGGAGATTAAGAAAGGAGCAGACAGCTATGGAAAAAATAGAAGCAAAAGAAGCGATGAAAGAGTTGACACTGATGCTTCTGTATCTCTCCAGGTTCACTCAGAGAGAAAGATTTGGCGAAGCGACGGATTTTTATGCGTGGAAAGGTTACGATTTTGACATACTGAACGAACTGGATGATGACGACTATATAAGTCAGGGCAGCCACCCGTACCGCACAAAATCGGTTTACATTACAGAAAGCGGAAAAGAGCTGGCAACAGAGTTGCTGGCCAAGTACGGGATAGCTGACTGGAAGCAGGAGTGAATGGCTGAAGAAGCTTTATTGACAGGAGACTGGGCCCGACCCGGCATTGGCGATAGAATATGCGTATCATATTTTCACTGTAAAAAATGTGCCAAACTATACAAATATCATTGTATTTTTTGTGGAAATCAGAAATAAATTTGCAGGCAAAGAGTCTAAGGCCGGCTTATCAATCTGCCGCTATACATGATAGAGGAGATAACCCATGAAAATCCTTACGATACCGGACATTCATCTGAAACCGTGGATATTCGACAGAGCGGACGACATCTTGAGATCAGGCAGGGCGGAAAGGGCCGTGTGCCTGATGGATATTCCCGATGACTGGAATATGGAATTTCAGACGGAACTGTATAAAGAAACTTTTGACCGTGCGATAGCTTTTGCTGAAGCCTATCCGGATACCCTGTGGTGTTACGGTAACCACGATGTGAGTCAACCGTATCATCTCCGTACTTGGCAGAAGCTTGGAGTCGGGCGTCAAGGTTACGATCGTCACCTGGCATCCCGATGTCTATAGATACGGCCGGGATGATGTACGGATGGAACTATTGGAAAGACTACGCAAAGCCGGTTTTGAAATTCGTCTTGCAGAAGAATCCTGCGAACATTATGCAGTGATCGATGATGAAATCGTATGGTACGGAAGCGTTAACCTGCTTTCCAAAGAAGATATCGAAGATAATCTTATGAGGGTATGCAGTAAAGAAATCGCAGCAGAACTGCTCGAAATGACATTCGGTGTCCAGGTTAAAATGCCGGAATGGTGATAGTATCCGGAGTGGTGATAGTATCCATATAACATTGATTTTTACAGTGAAAAATAGTATACTAAAATAGTATAAACAAAAATACCACAGGTGAATCATGCGCTTACAAAATTCCGCACGAAATGTCAAGGCTGCCTGGATCTTGCAGCTGGTCCACATACTGGGCCAGTTCATCAGCAGGACGGCCATTATTAAGGTGCTTACAATTGAATATGTAGGACTCAGCGGACTTTTCAGCAATGTGCTCACCATGCTGTCCCTGGCGGAGCTGGGGATAGGTGAGGCCATAATATTCAGCATGTACGGGCCCATTGCACGCAATGAGAGAGAGAACATAAGCGCCATCATGGCATTCTATAAGAAGGTCTATATCTTCGTCGGTATGTTCATAATGGTGGCAGGGCTTGCTCTGACCCCGTGGATAGGCTATTTTATAAAAGATATGCCGGATATACCGGAAATATACTGGATATATGCCCTGTATGTGATAAACTCATCCGTATCCTATTTTTTCTCTTATAAAGCGGCTTTCGTTACAGCCAACCAGAACAATGCCTTGGTGGTCATCAACAACGGTCTCTGGGAGATAGGAATGGTCGCGGTACAAGTCATAATGCTTGTGATGACCCGCAACTATATAGGATACATGATCATAGGCATAGCCTTCGTACTTATAAGAAATATAAGCATTTCCCTGCTGGCCGACAGGAAATATCCGGTCCTCAGGGAAAAAGCCAGGACTCCGATACCAAAGGAAATATTCGGGCAGATCAAGAAAAATACAGGGGCCATGGTATTCCACAAGATAGGCTCCATTGTCGTATTTGCTACAGATAACCTGATCCTGTCCAAGTTTGTGGGGTTGGTGAGCGTAGGTATATATACCAATTACTATACTATAACCAATGCGGTGACGGTGTTCATCAATAAGTTTTTCCAGGCGATCTCGGCCAGCGTAGGAAACCTGGCCGTCAACGAATCCATTGAGAGACAGGAAAAGACTTTTTTCAAAGTACTGTTCATCGACTTTTGGATGTACACATTTTCCTGCTGCTGCCTGATGAACCTGATGAGCCCGTTCATCAACGACATCTGGCTGGGCGAGGGCTACCTGTTCGATGAGTCCATAGTGCTGCTCATAGTGCTGAAAACATATATAACCGGCATGAGGAGCGCGACTCAGACCTTCAAAAACGCCAAGGGCCTGTATTGGCAGAACAAATATATGCCAATATATGAATCCCTCATAAATCTGGTGGCTTCGCTGGTATTGGTAAACTATATGGGAGTTGCCGGCGTGATCCTGGGAACTATAATAAGCTCCCTGACCACCTGCGTGTGGATCGAGCCCCATGTCCTGTATAAATACGGTTTCAACAAACCGGCAAAGGGATTTGCCGCCAGATATATACAATACTTTGTAGTTTTTCTGATACTTTTGGCAGTGACTTATGGCTGCAATATGCTGATCGACGGAAGCGGCATAGGGATATTTATCATCAGGTGCATAGTGAGCGCCGGATTGCCCAATATCCTGCTGCTGGCCATCTACGGCCGGACCGAGGAGTGCAAATACTTTTACGGCCTGCTAATGAGAAAGCTCAGAAAACAGTAATAATAGGTTAAAATGAAAAGAAAGATTTTTAAGGCTTTCAATTTAATATGCTTTTTCCTGTTCAACAGGGCGGCAGCGCTTTTCCTTGGGCTGAAAGAGCGAAAAGTCCTGTTCCTTTCTGAATCTCATCAAAGCTTAGACGGAAACCTGAAGGCTGTATACGATGCTCTCGACGGATCCTACGAAAAAAAGGCCTATATCAGTTCGGACAGGCGCCAGAAAACAGGATTTTCTGAAAAGCTGAAGCTGTGGAAAGACCTGACCGAGGCCAAGTACATCATCCTGGACGACTTTTACGGGCTGACTTCGTCTATGAGGCTGCGCAAAGGCCAGGAGCTGGTGCAGCTCTGGCACGGGTGCGGCGCTTTCAAGAAATTCGGGTTCAGCCGCATGGAAACAGGTGATAATATCCAGAATGTAAACGGAGGATACAGAAAATATACAAAAGTGTCCGTAACCTCCAAAGAGGTGATACCCTGCTTTGCAGAGGCTTTCGATATTCCGGAAGACAGGATACGGGCCATGGGAAGCCCCAGGACCGATATGTTTTTCAGCGAAGAAAAGCTCAGCGAAGCCCGGGAAAGGGTATACGACGCTTTTCCGCACTTAAGAGAAAAAAAACTGGTCCTCCTGGCTCCTACATACCGGGGAAGAAAGGTGGAGGACGCAGATTATGATTTCGACAAACTGGATATTTCAGGCCTGGCAGAGCGGCTGAGAGAAGAATATCATATCATTACCAAATGGCACCCGGCTCTGTATAACAATATCAAAAGAGGCATAGTAGGAGACCCGGCAAAAGGCCTGGGAGACAGGGTGACGGATGCCTCCGGATACGGTGACATCAATGATCTGCTGACAGTCAGCGATGTGCTGGTGACCGATTATTCGTCTGTCATATTCGAATGGGCTCTGCTGGACAAGCCTGTAGTATATTTTATATATGATATAGATCAATACAGGGACAGCAGAGGACTCTATTTTGATTTTGAGGAATATGTTTACGGCCGCTGCGCCTGTGACAGCGGTTCCCTGGCAGAAGCCATAAAAGCAGGGGAACCGGAATTGGAAAAGCGGGCGGCTTTTAACCAGAAGTTCATGTCATCCTGCGACGGAAATTCTACCGAGCGGGTGATAAAGTGGGTATTTGAGGGAGAAGATCAGTAATGGGACAATCGCAGACACTAAGAGAAAAAGTTAATATGTTGAACTCAAAAATACTCATGCCCCTGATGGCGCTGAGTTTTATCCTCTTCAACACAGTGATCAATCTCTACATTGGAGAGAGGATAGAGACCATCCAGAACCTGCTGGCCATAGCTGTTCTGGCTGTTTTGGCTTTCTGGCTCCTTTCTGATCTGAAAGCCGGCCTCATGCCGTGGCTCCGGCAGAATATCCTGGTCATCGGATATTTTGCGGCAAGAGCCATCTCCTGCGTGCTCAGCGGCTTTGATTATACGGTCATAAGGAGCATTTTCTTTGAAGTGTTCTATCTTATCGGGATAAGCAAGATCACTCTCGGCGGAAAGCGGGAGTTTTATGTAAAGGCTTTTATGGTGCTGGAGATGATATTAAATGCGGGTAGCCTTCTTCTGTATTATTATAATGAAGTGACTACTGGCAGTATACAAGGAATACTGTCTCAGTACACATATTTTGAATCGAGCGGACCAGGGTTAATATTTAACAATATCAATAATGCCGGCATATTGGCTGGATTTTCTGTCGTTCTTGCCATTGTGCTGTACGGCAGAAAAAAATATAACAAAATTCTTATAATACTATTCGGCATATTTAATGTGATAGCATTGATATTGTTTGGCTGCAGAAGTGCAGAAATGGGGGTTATATTTGCTCTTATATTTTGGGCAGCTTCAAGGCTGGTACCGAAAATCAAGAAAAATATCATAACGATGATATGCCTTGTATGTATGATACTGACACTAATACCGATATATGGGTTTATCAATTATAATATCGATAACAATGGAGCATTTTCATACACAGAAACTGAAGCTAAACTGAACGATGTGAGTACTGGAAGATACTTGATTTGGAAAGAATGCATCATCACTCAGTCCGATGACAGATTATTTGGAGCAGGAAGTATCAATACTGAACTGCAAGAGAGGGCAGAACTTGTATCAGAGATAAATTACAGTGAATATTGGCGTTATGTACATGTGGCAGATATTCGTCCTCATAACGGATATTTAGCACAAATTTCAATTTCAGGCTGGATAGGCTTCGCTCTTTTTGCAGCAATATTGATGCAACGCTTAAAGAAGGCGGAGCACTTGCAGAATGGCCGATGGTATTTGTTAGCTATTTTTTCTTTCGTATTAAACTGTGTAGAAAATTTATTTGTACTTAGCAGGTCATTCACCTGCTTCTACATGCTCCTGATCCTGGAAACAGATATGGAACAGCCGGACGAACCTAAAAAGCTGGCGTAGCGCCTTTTAAGCCGAAAGGAGACAACATGATATATGCAAGCATACTGGCCGGCGGCATAGGCAGCCGCATGGGCAGCGAAAAGCCGAAGCAATACATAAACATAGGCGGAAAGCCTATAATCCTCCACACCATTGAAAAATTCTGCCTCTGCGGAGAATTCGAGGAGATCCTGATACTCTGCCCCAAAGACTGGATAGAATATACCAGGGGGCTCATCCGCAAGCACATAGGCGAAAACGAGAAGATCACGGTGCTGGAAGGCGGAGCCACCCGAAACGAGACCATACAGAACGCCATAGACTATATTGACAGATCAGGCAACCTGGACGAGGACACTATCATAGTCACCCACGACGCGGTCAGGCCTTTCGTGACCTACAGGATAATCAAGGAAAACATTGAAGCAGCACAAAAATACGGCGCCTGCGACACAGTGATACCGGCCACGGATACCATAGTAGAAAGCCGGGACGGCCAGACCATATCATCCATACCAAACCGGGCCCACCTCTATCAGGGTCAGACTCCGCAGAGCTTTAAGGCTCTTAAACTGAGACAGCTGTACGGCCGGCTCAGCGATGAGGAAAAAGATATACTGACCGATGCGGCCAAGATCTTTGTCATAAAAGGCGAACCGGTACAGCTGGTCAGAGGAGAAAAGTCTAACATCAAGATAACTTATCCTTACGATCTGACCGTGGCCGAAAGCTTATTGAAAGGCGAGTAAAATGCTCAACACCATATACAGGCTCACAGAGCCAAGAAAAATCGAAGTAGAATTTAACGATATGCCGGTCAACGACGATCAGGTCATCGTCAGGCCGACACATCTTTCCATATGCAATGCAGATCAGCGGTATTACCAGGGGACGAGAGACCCGGAAGTGCTGGCAAAGAAGCTGCCTATGGCTCTGATACACGAGGGCGTTGGCATAGTGGCCAGAGACGCAAGCGGCCAGTTCAAAGCGGGAGACCCGGTGGTCATGATCCCCAACACTCCTTTTGAGGAAGATCCTTTTATTGCAGAAAACTATCTGAGGAGCAGCAAATTCAGAGCAAGCGGTTTCGACGGCTTCATGCAGGACAATGTAGCCATGCGTAGAGACCGGGTGATAAGGCTGCCGGAGACCATAGACAGAGAAGTGGCTGCGTTTATCGAGATAATTTCCGTGAGCAACCACGCCATTGACCGGTTCGACAGATTTTCCCACGGAAGAAAAGATCATATCGCCGTATGGGGAGACGGAAACCTGGCCTTTATAACATCTCTCCTCCTCAGGCACAGATATCCGGACAGTCACATCTGCATTATGGGAGTCAATCACGATAAGATGATCAACTTTACTTTTGTAGACGAGACTTATGATGTCAGGAAGATACCCGGCGATATAGTCATCGACCACGCTTTCGAGTGCGTTGGAGGAAACGGCGCGATCAAGGCCATAGACCAGATAATAGACCATATCAGGCCGGAAGGGACCATAGCCCTGCTGGGCGTATCCGAGAACCCGGTGCCTGTCAACACCAGGATGATACTGGAAAAAGGCTTGCGAGTATTCGGCAGCAGTCGTTCCGGCAGAAAGGATTTTGAAAATACCGTAAACCTGCTGGCAGCACATCCGGAAATGGTGGAAAACCTCAAGAATATCGTCGGCGAGATTGTCGATGTCAAGTCCGTGGAAGATATGCACAAGGCCTTTGAAAGGGATATAGCCAAAGCCGGGGGCAAGACCATAATGTTATGGAATGTATGAGGCCATAAGAATGCAATCAGACAGCGGTCAGGAGGAGGCCAGGTGGCAAAAGTATCTGTCATAGTACCTGTGTACAATGTTGAAAACTATATATATGACATGCTTACATCGGTGCAGGAGCAGACTTTCAAAGATTTTGAGGTCATAATGGTCGACGACGGTTCCACCGATGACTCTCCGCAGATAGCCGGGGAATTTGCAGCCAGAGACGGCCGTTTCAAATATTTCCGCCAGGAAAACGCCGGTGTGTCAGCAGCCAGGAACTTTGGGATAAGAGAGGCTTCGGGAGATTACATGGTATTTTACGATCCCGACGACCTCATACCTGGCCGTGCCCTGGAAAAGATGTACAAAGCTGCGGCCAGAGCGGGAGCGGACATTATCGTGGGGGTCATGGAAGAAAAAAACATGGGTGAATCGGTCATCTACATGAACTCCCAGAAACTGGCAAAGAAAAGAGATATCTCGCCTCTTGATGAAAATTTCATAGGGGCATGGTCAGTCTGCAACAAGATGTTTTCCTCCGCATTTATCCGAAAAAACGGATTGAGATTTGAAAACATACACAATGCAGAAGACGGACTTTTCACATTCTGCGCATTGAACTGCGCCAACAGGATAACCGGCTGCGATACCGTAGCCTACAACTATATCAGGAGGCCTTTCTGGGAAAGCGCATCGGCAACGCAGATCGTCAATAGGCGATATCTTGAAGAACTGCTGGCTTCTCACAGCCGGATCATGGAAGAGGCCGGGCGGCTCACAAACCGCATGGAATCACAGGAAGAAGCGCAAAACTACATGCGCAGGCTGTATTTTCGCTTTATAGATGTGGAGATGATAGGATTTTTCTACAGGCGCATTTGGAAAGCGGAGGCCGGCACCATTGATCTTCTCATAGAAAAGATAAAGGAATATAAAGAGCGCCTCACTGAGAAACAATGGAAAGCGCTTGCGGATAAGAATCCGGATCTTGAATTGGACAAAGGCTTTATGACAGCAGAGGATATGGCAGACGATCCGGTAGTTTCGGTGATCCTCTGGCCGAGAGAAAGCGGCACAGACCTTTCAATGGCTGTGCAGGCTCTGTATAACCAGACCTTTCCAAGGTTTGAGGTCATAGCAAGGAAGGATCTGCGGATACCGCTATACGAAAAAATGCCCAATTTCAGAGCGCTGGACAGAGCCGAGAGCTTCGATGAACTCATAGCAGAGGCAAGGGGAAGATACATCCTCATCCTGGACAGCGATGTAATGTGCTCCAAAAACTCACTGCGAAATATGGCTGGGAGGATGGAAAAAGACCGCAGGCTTGACTTTGTGACAATGCTCATGCGCACATGGGACGGCGTAACCATCAGGCCGATACCGGTTATAGATGCCGGTTACGGATTTTCAACCCGGAAGAAAAAAGGAGATAAGCTCCTTTCATGCTGGGATCTGTTCATGGCCAACAAACTGTTCAGAAAAGAGGCTGTAGATTGGCAGGCTCCGGATATGGCCAAAATCCGCAAAGCTTTGAACTATGCCAATCTCAGAAAAGGAGCGATGGTAACGACATTGGACGAGGCAGACCTTGAGTCGCTGGCCGGAAAGGCGCCTCCTGCTGCCGCCGTTAAACTCATGGGACTGGGAAACCGCCTTGCTGCCGGAGCGCTGAGATGTGCCAAACGCAGAGTGACCAGAGAAGACATACAAAAAATAAAGAAAATGCTGAGAAGATGATATGAAGATCATATTTAAAGTACTGATAGGATTCTTAAATTTAATATATTGCCTGTTCAAGATGCTGCCGGTCAAGGATAAAGTGACTTTTATCAGCAGACAGGCTGACAGGCCGACGGAGGACATCCAACTGCTGGGCAAAGCCCTGGAGGCGGCAGATCCGCATATGAAGGTGATCTATCTGTGCAAGACCATAAAATCCGGGATCGGCCATGTGCTGGCCTATTGTTTTCACATCCTGAGGCAGATGTACCATATAGCTACTTCAAGAGTGGTCATACTTGATTCCTACTGTATGGGAGTGAGCCTTTTGAAGCAGCGCAGCTCGCTGAAAGTCATACAGATGTGGCACGCCCTGGGTTCCCTGAAAAAGTTCGGCTACAGTATACTGGGCGAAGCAGAGGGCAGGAGCGCCGATACGGCCGAAGCCATGAAGATGCACAGGAACTACTCATATATCCTGACCAGTTCAGAGGAGTGCGCACCGCATTTCTGCCAGGCTTTTGGCTATGATATTTCCCATGCCAGGATCATGTCCCTTCCAAGGGTTGACAAGATAACAGACGAAAAGAACAGAGAAAAGATAAAGGAGCAGATATACAGGGAATATCCTGATATCAAAGGAAAAAAAGTAGTAGTTTATGCACCTACTTTCAGGAAAGATAAAGATATCTCACAGCAGATAGATGCTCTGGCGGCGGCCTTTGATCCTGACAGATACGCCTTCGTGCTGAAAAAACATCCGCTGATGGAAGCAGACTGCCAGTGCATGACTGATGACAAATTTTCCACCTTGGAAATGATATTTGCAGCCGACTATGTGATATGCGATTATTCTGCCATCGTGTTTGAAGCTGCTCTGGCAGGTAAACCGCTTTTTTTCTATGCTTTCGATTATAAAGAATATGGAGCTGACAGAGATTTTTATATAGATTATCTGGCGGAGATGCCGGGGATCATCTCGCCGGATGCCTCTGAAATAGCAAAAGCCGTGTCAGGCGATGATTTTGACCTGAGAAAGGTCAGGCTTTTTGCCGAAAAATATGTTTCAGAACAGCGTGATTGTACGAAAAAACTGGCGGAATTCGTTCTGAAAGAAATGCAATAGACGCCGACATAAAAATTTCACATGAAAATCCTGTCAGATTGTAGTATAATATGACGACAACAAACGCAAAAAGGGTAATGGAGATTAGTAATGAGATCAGAAAGAAAACAAGAAGAAAAGAAAGAACAGGGGAATAAACGATTTGCAACAATACTTGCGGTAATATATATTATTGCAACAGCAGCCTTGCTTGTCACCACCTTTATGGTAGGCGTTGTTCCTATGAAGTATTTTGCCACCATCATTGCAGTGCTGCTGGTCATCAGCTTTTTTATCCTCAGATCGCTGCTTAGAAAGCCAGGCAAACCGGGCAAGGGAAAGAAACCAGCCAGAGAAAGTAAAAAAAGGGCGGCATCGGTATTTGCGATCATTATGATCCTGATATCGTGTACGGGAACATATTATATGGCCAACACGCTGGACTTTTTCGGCAAGATTTCCGGAACAGAGCAGACCCACGAATACTATGTGACAGTGAGATCAGAAAGCGAATACGACAGCCTAAACGATATCAGCGGTCAGACCGTCGGCCTTATGGATCTGGATGATGAGGTATATACAGAGGCCCAGGACAGACTAAAAGCAAAAGCGGAGGTGGATTTTGAGACTATAGGAGCTTTTGATGCCTTAGCTTCTTCTCTGATAGAAGGGCAGACTGATGTCATATTTTTAAACAGTGCTTACTATGATCTGGCCATTGAGGAAGTGGACGGCTTTACTGCTGACACCACCAGGATAATCGATACGGTGGATGTTACCGTTGATGTCCAGTCAAATGCCAAGGCGGTCAATGTGACAAAGGAGCCGTTCAATGTGTATATAAGCGGTCTGGATACTACCGGTTCCATCGGCAATATTTCAAGAAGTGATGTGAACATGGTAATGACAGTAAATCCTCAGACAAAGACCATCCTGCTCACATCCATACCGAGGGATTACTATGTGGATCTGGCCACAAAAGGGGCCAAGGACAAGCTCACCCATTCAGGACTTTACGGTATAGATGAGACGACAGCCACGGTAGAGGATCTGCTTGGCATTGATATCAACTATTATGTGAAGGTTAATTTTACGACTGTTGTCAAACTTGTAGACACCCTTGGGGGAATAACTGTCAATTCCGATTACAGTTTTTCTGCAAAGGGACTGGACGGACAGACATACAGCTTCACTGCCGGCGAAAACTATCTCAGCGGTGAGGCGGCCCTGGCATTTTCCAGAGAAAGGTATTCTTTTGCCGAGGGAGATAACCAGAGAGTTAAGAATCAGCAGGCGGTAATAACCGGTATAATCAATAAATGTACCAGCAGTTCCACCGTACTGACAAATTATAACGGCATCCTCAATTCGCTGGAGGATAATATACAGACCAACATGACCCAAAGCGAGATATCATCGCTGGTCCGTATGCAGCTGGGAGATATGACTGGCTGGACCATCCAGCGCTGCTCTCTGACCGGGAGCGGCATGATGACACCGGTATATTCCATACCAAATTACAGCGTGTATGTGATGGTACCGGACGAATCCTCCATCAGCGAAGCAAAGACCCAGATAAATTCTGTGATGGGGAAATAGAGGGGGAAAAAAGATACTGGATAAAAACCGGTGGCAGAAAACGGATTACATATTTTCTGTCCACCGGCCTTTTAATTTGCCTTTTCCGCCTCATCAATGCTGTCATATCCATACAGCCCGGTCATGGTAGAGAGGATGTTTTCTGACATGGACTGCCCGCGGGCAAGTAGCACATCTATATGGCGCAGATAGGCCAGGAGAAGTTCTCTTGGATAGGTTTCCAACTCGCCCCTTGCATAGGTTTCCATGGAGGTAAAGCCATATTTATCCTGGTCCGATCTGATGGGCCTTGACGAACCGGCCAGATGAGGGTATCTTGCCGCAAGGGCTTCCTCCCAGGTCATCATCTGATCAACGATCCTGCCTATCAGGGGATAATTTGAAAGAGGCACCGCAGGCAGATGGTCCCGCAGATATTTGTCGTAATATTGAGGGTCTGTATATGCCATCATGCGTGCATATTTTTCCGTTACCAGATTGCGTCCGTCAGCGGCGCAGCGGGACAGATAGTCAAAATAGATGCCGATCATTTCCTGACTCCAGTTTTCGTACTGGCTCCTGCGCATTATGTAAAAGGTCTCTTTGTCGTCCTGACAGTCTGCACGGCCGCCGATATTGTCAACCTGCTGGAACATTTCCCATTCAATGTCTATGATCTTTTGGATCTGTTCGTTCATCTTTGCACCTCCTGAAAAGTTTAAACAGGGCAGTCGGCCATGGGGTGCATGGAGCGGATCTGAGGATCTATTATCTGCTCCATGAGCTGGCCTGTGTAGTCCTGGGCAAAATCGCCGGCATCCCGCCGGATCAGTCCCCTGTCTGCCATCATATCAAGGATAAGTATACAGATCTCCTCGGCGATCGCACAGGAATTGTCGCATACTGGGGCAGAAAACAGTTCTTTTATAAAGGCAGCCGCTTTTGCAATGCTTGCCTGCGACGGGCCGCTCATGGACGGGTCTGCATGCGTTCCGCCGTTCTGCCAGAAAGCCGCCTGTGACAGGTCTGAAAGCCCTCTGTACGACCACTTATAAAAGGGCATGGGCTTTCCGGCGAGAAGATATAGGGCGGAAATGGCCGTTTCCGCAAAACGGGCCATGGCAAGCGATGCGGCTACCGTATCGCCCCGTTTCAGGCAGCGGGGCAGATTGTACTGACCTGACTGGGCCATGACGGCTGCCCGTGCGGCCAGCTTTTTCAGCAGTATGTCACGGGGATAAAACCTTTGCAGCCGTCGGCGGATGGCGCTGAATTCTCCGCTCCTGTCCACAAAGACTTCTCCGCTGGCAGCGGCCGCAAGGGCCGGTTCAGATATCAGGAACCAGTCCATGTTGGAGCTGGGACCTTCAGCACAGCCGGTGAACATCCTGTAAAACCTGCCAATCTCCATGACGCCCAGCCTGCCGGCATCTATCACATTATTTCTGTCAAAACCCATGAAAGATGATGGCAGCTTGTCATAAGCCTGCTGCAGCGTACTTCCCCAGCGGTCGAAATCATCTTTTTTCAGCCATATGCAAAAGCCCGGTGCAAAATCGTGATCTTGGGATATTTCATCGTCATATCCAAGACATCCTGAACCTTCACCTGCAAGCCCGGCAGCATAGGAGTCCTTAAGCTGAGGAAACTGCGATTCTATCATGGGTCTGCCGAATTCTTCAAAATATCTCCGGGCGAGTTCCATCTGCTTCATTTGGCGTCCACCTCCTGCTCAACACGGGCGATCAGGCCATGCAAAGCATTGGCCGCCGGAGTGTCCCTGCCATAATCCCGTTCTATCAGCGAAAGCGCCTTCCTGAAATCGGCCAGAGCCTTATCTTTTTCTCCGCGGATAAGGCTGATCTGTCCGCGGGTTTCTATGGCAGCGCTGTAATGGACATCAGAATCGCCGGAAATCTTTTCAAAAAGGCTTACAGATAAGCCGCAGGCATCAGCAGCCTTTTGAAGGTCATTATCCAGAAGATATATCTGCGCCATATTAGAGTAGGTGGTGGCAATCTCGGTTTCACTGTCCTCAAGGCACTGCAGGATGCCCAGAGCCTTTTGCAGGTGTTCGATGGCCTGCGGACGGTCGCCGGAATCCTGACACAAGATGCTCATATTGTTGTGGAGAGTCGCCATGCGATAATCCCGGTCCAGACCGATGCAGCTGAGGATTTCCGCCGCCTGCGAAAACAGCATGAGCCCTTCTGCAGCCTCGCCTTGGGCAGCATAAGTGGTGCCGAAGTTTATAAGGGTGGTGGCATGGGCCTCCGTACCGTTCATATCAAGGGATCCTATGGCATCCAAGGCCTTTTGGTACAAAGGGATCCCCTTATCGTACCGGCCGGTCGCCCTGTAGAGACCGCCCAGCTCATTGCATATGGCGATCACTTTATCCTGTTCGCCGGCAGTTTCAGCCAGCCTTAGCTGCTGGGAAAGGAATGGCTCCACCTCGGAAATGCGTTTTTCGGCAAACATTTCATCGATATGGTCAAAAATTTCGTTGATAGTCATGGGTCCTCCTTACATATATCCCCCCCGTGAGAACCACGGTGCTTCTGCCGGACAATGATTTTCTATATATCGGCCTGAAAACTCCATCGCCTGAAAAGAGAAAATCGATGATTGAGTCTCACTTTCTGCAAAAAAAGGGAAACAGAGAGAGCGCATCAGGTTTATCTGCGTGAAATTCCTCCTGATAGCTGGTTTTACGCATAGCAGAGAGAATCCCGATCTGAAGGTCCTCAAAGACGCCTCAAGAAGGCAGAAAGGGGGATATTCTGTGTTGAATATATAATACCATAAAAAACCGCCGATCACGCAGTATTTTAATTGAATGGAATAACATTATATGGTAAAAGCTGCCAGAAAAGGGAGAGAAAATGAAAGCAAAGCAGATTGAACGGATCTTGATTCCAGAGAAAGCAAAGATCCGATCACAGATTCTTTTATTTTGGAAAAAATCCATTTTATTATTGAAAAAAGACTATGCTCATGATAAAATAATGACCATAGAAAGAAAAGCAGAGTATTCATGGCCGGGAGTTTTGGAATGACGCATCGTCATCTCTGAAGCTCCCGGTCTCGTTATGGGGCTTATGTGCCACGCAAGAGAAATCTTATGTCTTTAGGTTCAGGCTAGTATCGGGGCTTATGACCCCGGTTCCCCCGTTTTATGAGTGGCACCGATTTTTAGTATGATGGAGAATATGGGAGCCAGACATCGGCATACGCAATTCATAATGCCTGCTGCTGCAGCTTAAAATATGTTGAAATACTCACATTCATTGCAAAAATAGGTTGTTACAGATTGAAAAAAAGAGTAGAATATGATAGGATTACATAATAATAAAAACAGAAAAGGGTGAGAAAAATGGCAAAAGAAAAACTTAATTGGGAAGATGAACAGATAAGACATAATTATCGCCACACGGCGTCTCATATAATGGCCCAGGCCGTAAAACATCTCTGGCCTGACACCAAGCTGGCCATAGGGCCTGCCATAGATAACGGATTTTATTATGATTTCGAGTCCGAACACAAATTCGGAGAAGAAGATTTCAATAAGATCCAGAAAGAGATGAAGAAGATCGTACAGGCAAATTATCCCCTTGAAAGATTTGAACTGCCGAGGGCTGAGGCCATCAAGTATATGGAAGAAAGAAACGAGCCTTACAAAGTTGAGCTGATCAACGATCTGCCGGAGGACGCTGTCATTTCTTTCTATAAACAGGGCGACTTTGTAGACCTGTGCGCCGGACCTCACATGGATTCAACGGGACAGATCAAAGCATTCAAGCTGATGAGCGTTGCCGGAGCATACTGGAGAGGCGACTCCGACAGACAGATGCTCCAGAGGATATATGCTACCGCTTTCCCGACACAGGAAATGCTGGATGAATATATCACCAAGCTGGAAGAAGCCAAAAAGCGTGACCACCGCAAGATAGGCAAGGAAATGGATCTGTTCATGCTCACCGAAGAAGGACCGGGATTCCCGTTCTTCCTGCCAAAGGGCATGATAATCCGCAACGAGCTGGAGGCTTTCTGGAGAGCCGAGCACATCAAGAGAGGATATGAGGAGATCAAGACCCCGCTGATCCTCAACGAGCAGCTCTGGCGTACATCCGGCCACTGGGATCACTACAAAGATAATATGTACTTTACCAAGATAGACGATGAGGACTATGCCATCAAACCGATGAACTGTCCGGGATCAATGCTTGTTTACAAGCGCAAGATGTGGTCCTACAGAGATTTCCCTATCCGCTGCGGTGAGCTGGGACAGGTACACAGACATGAGCTGTCCGGCGCTCTCCACGGATTGATGAGAGTAAGGACATTCACTCAGGACGATGCTCATATCTTCATGCTGCCGGAGCAGGTAAACGATGAGATCAAGAATGTAGCTAAATTCTGCGATGATGTATATAAGATGTTCGGCTTTGAATATCATGTGGAACTTTCCACAAGACCGGAAGACTCCATGGGGACCGACGAAGAATGGGAAATGGCCGAAAATGCTCTCAGAAACGCCATCGAGGAAATGGGCGTGCCGTTCGTGATCAACGAAGGGGACGGAGCTTTCTACGGACCTAAGCTGGACTTCCACCTCCAGGATTCCATCGGAAGGACATGGCAGTGCGGCACTATACAGCTGGATATGCAGATGCCTCAGAGATTCGACCTGACCTACATCGGACCGGACGGAGAAAAGCACAGACCGATCATGATCCACAGAGTTATCTTCGGTTCCATAGAGAGGTTCATCGGCATACTGATCGAGCACTGCGCCGGAAAATTCCCGCTGTGGCTTGCTCCTGTACAGGTAAGGCTCATGACCGTAACTGAAAAGTTCTCCGACTATGCTCTCCAGCTGAAAGAAAAGCTGGAAGCCGCCGGCCTGAGGGTTGAAGCCGATATCAGAAATGAGAAGATCGGCTACAAGCTGAGGGAAGCCAGGAACCAGAGAGTGAACTACATGTGCGTCATCGGCGAAAGGGAGACCGAAGCCGGCACCGTATCCGTCCGTTCAAGCAAAGAAGGCGAACTGGGCGAAATGTCTGTAGAAGATTTCACTGCTAAGCTGCTGGAAGAGATCAGAGAGAAGAGGATGTAGCAAACTTTTGTATCAGAATGCAGTATTGATCGAAAATACTGTATTTAGCAGAGGGCTGCCCGCTGAAGCGGCTGTATGAGCTGAAGACGGGGCGGCCCTTTTTTCCCGGGGGATCAAGCAAGGGGGAAAATATGAACTTCGAGAAACACTTAAAGGAAAGCAGACTCGCCAAAGTATCGCTCATAATGCTGATCATAGACATGATAGCCTGCCTGTACATTGCAATGCAGTTTTTCAGGTATACTGGGACAGGAGCCGGAATATGTGCCATGATCGCCGTGGCGGCAGTCGGTGCATTGCTGTTTTTATGCAATGTGAAAAAGACCAAGGCAGCGATCATCATAGAAGTGATACTTTCGGCTGCCCTTATCGTTGCTGTAATGCTGGTGCTGCGGATAAATTCACTGACCGGAGCCATAGGCAGGACCACTCAATACGAGGCGGTGCAGATCGTAACCCTCAAAGACAGCGAGATCGAGCCAGAAGACGATCTGAGCGATCAGGTGCTGGGCTATGCCAATGATGATGAGGGGGCTTACGAAAAGTCCAGTGAGATCCTTGTGGAAAATGATAAACAGGTCAAAGAGAGTCATCCTTACGCCGACACTCGCACCATGTACAGCGAGCTCGTGGCCGGCAATGCTCAGATGATGGTGCTGACCAGCAATACCAGGAGCGACATGACGCTCATCGACGAGGAATACCAGGACAAGATCAAAGTACTTTTTGAAAAGAGGTATCCTCTGGAAGAAGTTGAGGTCAAGCCGGTGGACATCAGCAGCGAGCCGTTCACCGTCTATCTGTGCGGAGCGGACCTTTCCGCCGGTGAGGACATAACTTCCACAGGCAGGGGCGATGTGAACATCCTGCTGACGGTCAACCCCAACACATCAAAGGTAAACCTCCAGGTGATCCCGAGGGATACTTTAGTCTACATACCGTGCCGGGGTGGCAGCAGCAAGCTGTCCTACAGCGGTTGGTGGGGCGGCGTCCAGTCATCCATAGACAGCATAGAGGACAAGTTCGGCATAGAGATCAATTACTATGCAAAGATCAATTTCAACGGGCTTGTGGACCTGGTGGACGCCCTGGGCGGAGTTACCGTCAACAGCCATTATACATATTCCGCCGGCGGATATACTTTCTACAAAGGTGAAAACTATGTGGACGGCGAAAAAGCCCTGATGTTCGTCAGAGCCCGCAAGATGCTGCCCGAAAACGAGCTTTCCAGAGGCCAGCATCAGATGGAACTTATCAAGGGTATTTTCAGGAAGTTCGCAGAAAATCCAGATTATGAAAGCAGCATGGCAGTCTTGAACGGACTTGAGGATAATTTTGTTACCAACATTCCGGAAAGCGATTTTTACAAGGTATTCGAGCTGGTGGTCAAATTGCTGCCGGAGCTGGAGACCATGGAAAACCATACCATAAGCGGCACCTACGAGTGGCATTACGATGAGGTTCGGGAAGGCTATTATCAGTATTATTTCTACCCGGATGACGGTGAAGTGGAAAAAGTCCGTGACCGGATAGAACAAGTGCTGGAAGGATAGGAGGCCAGAGTGCAGACTGGGGGCCGCAGCGTGCGCAGCTGAGGTGGCAGCTGCAACCTCCTATTGCTGCCTGATACCGCTGCCGGATGTCGCTGACAGACGCCGACTACACCGATAATACAAAAAAAACAAGTTTTGGGTGGACGAGTTCCACCCATCTTGTGTTTTTTGAAACTTCCAGGGGGGAGAGAAAACGGGGGTTATGCTTGGAATATGCCCATAAATGACAACTATAGTTGTCATAATCGAGGTGCAGCCCCCGACTTCACTGCTTTCCACTCCCCCCTAAAAGGTCGAATACAAAAGAATCCGGTGTAGTCATTCCCCCTGACTGAAAGGAAAATCGTAAAATCGGTGTAACCGCTCCCCCTGTAACAGGTATAAAGAATGAAACAGGGGGATGCCGGAGAAGGAGGCGTCGGAGAGAAAATGCCGGTGCGGCCGCCGGAGAGAAATATTCATTATGAAAAGAGTCAGAGAGGGCTATTTTTTCAAGGGAGGAAAGATTGACAAGAATATACGGGGGGGGGGTATACTTTATTATGGAAAAAAATTATTATAGGAGGGTCCAATGAAGCAAAAAAGAAAAATAATAGCAGTCTTACTGTGTCTATCTATGATATTTGCGACATCACCGGCAACTGCCTTTGCCGCCACAGGAGACAGTGAAATAGCCGCAGGTACAGGCATTGTATGCACCATAGGCGATCAGGGGTATGAGTCACTGGCAGCAGCTTTTGCCCAGGCAGGCGATGGGGACATTATCCTGCTGACAGACAATGTTACTGTGGAAGAAGCGATTACAGTCGATGCCAATGTGACCCTTGACCTTAACGGTTATGTGATAATAAACAATGTTGAATATGACAAGCTTTTTGATGTAAATGCACAGTCATTTACTGTGGATGGCTCCACGGCAGGAAGCGGCATGACCATTCCTGCGGCCAATACACAGTCAAGAGGCTTTATTGACGCCAAGGCGGAAAATACAGAACTCACCCTTACAGGCGGTCTGTATGAAGGCAATACAACGATCACTGACGAGGATGACGATTACGCATCTCTCATCACTCTGCGCAGATCAGGCGCAAAGCTTGTATTGAACAATGTAACGGCATCTTCAAATTACGATATAGTGGAAACCAATACTCTGGATACTATCGATGTGGAGGTAACCGGCGGTCAATACACCGTTGACATGCGCGGTTTCCATTTCGATGTGTACGACTGCGTGGACAGTCCGATAGTATTCAACGGCGTTGATATCACTGTCAAAAGAGGACCGTGTATTGAACTTTCAGGCGGTTCGGCAACATTTACCGACTGCGATTTTGAAGTGACCGGAGAAATCAAGCCAGAAAATGCATGGAGCGCAGCTGCCATAGGAACAGGTTACGGAGCGACCGTACATGTGGTCAGCGGCAGCTATAAGGGGACAAATTATGGTCTGTACATATATTCTTCCGGAAGCAATGTGACGATCGACGGAGGCACCTTTGAAGCTGATGTGGCTCTGAGGGCAGATGTAAGTGATGATTATTACAATGACTACGGCTATGAGGCCCATCTGATCGTCAACGGCGGTAGTTTTTCCGGTGAAGTGCAGACATCGAGAACAGGTGACAATGTCAAAGATTATGAAGACATTGTCATAAAAGGAGGCAATTTCACCAATATGACCGATGAGAGCCTCGCAGGATATAATATCGAAATAAGAGGAGGAAGTTTTCCTGTTGATATAAGCCAGTATGTGCCGGAAGGCAATAAGGTCACAGACGCACAGGGCAATTATACCGTTTCCTACGATGAGGGAACTGCTGTGGCGGCGATCGGTGATGCCGGATATACCTCTCTCCAGGAAGCACTGGATGAGGCCAACGGTGATACCGTAATATTGCTTGCACCTCTGGAAGTGACTGATCAGCTCGTTGTCAGCGATGATGTGACACTTGATCTCGGACAGAATAAGCTGACATCGTCATTCCAGGGATATGCTATCACTGTAAATGACGGAAAGAGCCTGACCATAAAGAACGGTACCTTGGAAAACACTGCAGCAGGCGGAGTCGAAGTAGGCTGCGACGGCGTGATAACCGTAGAAAACGATGCTGTCATTACGGCCAACGGTTCAACGATACGCAGCAAATCATATAATGCTGACAGCCAGCCAAATCCGGGAAGGGTGACTTTCAATGTCTATGGGACCTTGAACAGCCTGGCCACTTCCTCTGCAGGAATCCTGGGCAACGGCCAGGCCAATGTTTTCAATATTGATGGGGCGACCATAAACTCGATGTATTTCGGAGTCTACCAGAACGGTTCTTATGGCGGAGCCAAGGTAAGCATAAAGAACAGTACGATCACAGATACAGGAGAAAGAGGAATAGCAGTTTATATTTCCAACAGTGCGACCACCAGCGGCCTGCAGACTTTAGTGATAGAAAACAGTGTGATAACGGGAGCAACCGCAGTTGAGGCTAAATATACCGATGTGACCATAGATGGTGAAAATACAAAGCTTATTGCTACAGGCGAACCTGCAGGAAGCGAAATGAATAATAACGGTGCTGTCACTACAGGCTATGCCCTTGCCATCACCCATAACGGGACTGCATCTGCTTCAGATTCTGCAGCAGGGAAGATCATAATAAGAAATGGCTATTTTGATGGACTGGTGGGTGTACAAGCTCCAAGCGATAACGAAACTACTAAGGCGACTGTGGCTATTTCCGGAGGAATCTTTTCCAATGCTGTGCCGGAAGAATATTGCGCAGACGGATTCAAACCGATAGCCAATGGAGATGGAACCTTTTCGGTGCATGAACATAAGCTCACTAAAGTTGAAGCAGTTGATGCGACATGCACATCGGAAGGAACAGAAGAATATTGGATATGCGCAGGATGCGGAAAAATGTACAGTGACGAAAACGGTACTGTAGAAATCAGCGCTCCTGTTAAGACGGAAAAACTGGAACACAATATGCAGACGACTTGGTCAAGTGATGAGAATGGACACTGGCATCAGTGCTCTGCATGCGGTTACATGATTGATGAGGCAGATCATGTTTACGGTGACTGGACTGTAACAAAAGAAGCCACTGCCGATGAAAACGGTTCCAGAGCAAGAACATGCCGGATATGCGGTTATGAACAGGTAGATATCCTGCCTGCGATCGGAACAGATGATGGTGCTGACAGCAGCGATGCGCCTAAGACAGGAGATCAGAACAACATAGGAATTTGGATAGCGTTGCTTGCTCTGGCCGGATCTGCTCTTGCCGGAACGGCAGTTTACAAAAGGAAAAAATAGGAACAATAAAACCATTAAAAAGAGTCTCACGAGAGGCTCTTTTTTTCATGCGTGCTAATATTGACAAAAATATACGGGGGGGGGGTATAATATATGAGCAATCCACATATTTCGACAGGACAGATAGGAAAATCACGAGTTGATAAAGATCAAGATTATTTTCGGACAGTTTTTGATCCATTTTTTGAATGGAGTTTTGTCCGCGCTTTATTGTATAATGAAACTCTTTCCGACAGAGAGTAAGAAGATCGTGTTTTGCAGCAGACAGTCTAACGAACCGCCGCTTGATTTTGTCATGCTCAAAAATACAATGCAGGAAAAAAATAGAGAAGCAAAATTTGTAATGATATGTAGCCGCTTAGACAAGAGTGTCATGGGATGCATATCATTTTTTGCGCAGACGATAAGGAGCATGTATCATCTGGCAACAGGTAGCATATGCGTGCTGGACTCATACTGGCCGGCAGTGAGTATGTGTGCTTGGTATAAAGAAATATGATAAAGTGTTCAGATGTAACCGGAGAATGAATATGAGATTTGTAATATTGGATGATGAAAGGGGACCGTTTCAGACAAAGCGTTTAGGCACCATGAAGAATCCGGCAGATAAAGAAAAAAAGCCTGTGATATGCAAAACAATACAGTTACTGCATGCAGAAGCGCCGAACGACATCGAGATAATAGTATCATCCAAAAATAAAGAATTGGATCTGTATGATTGTCTAAGATATGAATCTTCTCATCATCAGTACGAGATAGATCGTTTCGAAGATGAATTGGTGGATGATAATATGTGTTTCCTCTATGGTAATCATAATTTTACGGTACATACATGGAAAATGTTTTCAAAGAGATATGCAGGCAATATATCGGTAAAGTAATTTGGGCCGATTTTGACGGCGATCGCAATCTTATACCCGGACATTGGTGGGGGCTGGATATGACCACAGGTATGTCTGCGGAAATAGATATAATGCTGAAAAATGATGATGGAATCCTGTTACTTGGGATGTGTCGCTGGTCTGAAGAGAAAATGGGAGTGGAAGACATGGAAACGCTAATATGGCATAGCCGTATGTTCAAAGAGGAAAAAAAACGGCTATATCTGTTTTCTAAAGGCGGTTTTACCGAAAGATGCATAGAAGCTGCAAAAGACATTGGAAATATAAAGCTTAAAACATATGACGACATCTTTAAAGAGATAATGGCAGTGTAGAAAACTGCCGCCCCATAGATATGATCATCAGCAGAGGCGGCAGTTTATTTTTTATATTTTCTCCTCTTCCGCCACTTTTATCATTATGGCGCATTCGATACGCTTCTTGAACAGCTCGCAGCCCGGTTCATAAATGCCCCGGATGGAGCCGGAAGCGTGGTAAGCGTTGGCCGCGCAGCCGCCGGAACAGTAGAGCTTGGCCCAGCAGTCTGCACACTCAGGACGAGCATAGGCATTGCAGGAACGGAAATCCTCACGGAGAGGGTTGTTGGTCACGCCGTCCCATACATTTCCCAGTTTGTAGCCTTCGTCGCCCACAAACTGGTGGCAGGGATAAAGGTCGCCCCACGGGGTCACGGCCATATATTCAGTGCCGGAGCCGCAGCCGGAAATACGCTTATAGATGCAAGGCCCTTCTGTCAGGTCGAGCATATAGTGATAGAAAGTTATGGGCCGTCCTTCGCGCTGACGGCGGAGCATATCTTTTGCAAGTATCTCATATTGCTCTTTTACGATCTGTATGTCCTCAGGAGTCAGGGCGGCCGGGTCATCTGAGGCAGCAACTACCGGCTCCATGCTCAGCTCCGTAAAGCCCAGGTCTGCCATGTGGAACACATCATTAGTAAAATCAGGATTGGCGTGGGTGAAAGTACCTCTCATATAATAATTTTTTCCGCCGCGGGCCTTGACCAGTTGCTGGAATCTCGGAACTATGCGGTCATAGCTGCCGTTGCCTGCATAATCTACCCTGAGACGGTCATGGATCTCTTTTCTGCCGTCAAGGCTCAGGACTACATTGCTCATTTCACGGTTGGCAAAATCTATCACATCGTCGTCGATGAGCATACCGTTGGTGGTCAGCGTAAAGCGGAAATTTTTGTGACGAGGGCCTTCCTGCTGCCGGGCATAGTTTACCAGTTCCTTGACCACCTGCCAGTTCATCAGGGGCTCTCCGCCGAAAAAGTCAACTTCCAGGTTGGTCCGGCTGCCGGAGTTATCCATGAGAAAATCAAGAGCCTGCTTTCCGACCTCGAAAGGCATAAGCGCCCTGTCGCCGTGGTATTTGCCCTGGCTTGCAAAGCAGTAGGAGCAGTTCAGGTTACAGGTGTGGGCTACATGTAGGCACAGCGCCTTGACCACATCGCCGCTCCTTTCCTTGAAAGTGCCGGCCATATCGGCAAAAGTATCAGGTGAAAAGAGTTTTCCGTCAGCAATGAGGGACTCAATATCGTCTATGCATTGTGCGATGTCCGCCTCGGTAACATCGTCTCTGTGGCCGTATTTTTCCATTATGGATGTGATGATCTGCCTGCGGCCTTCCTCGGGCAGCTGACCTGTTTTGATCCGGAGCTCAGCATCGTCAGAGCCTGTATCGGTCTGAGGGACGATCAGCTGGCCGTACATGGAGATGATGTCGTAGGCCACATCATCCACCGAGTGAACAGAGCCGGAGCAGGTATCTAAAACTATATTATAATTGTTAAGCTGATACTGATGTACCATGTTTATTCCTCCGTAAATGGGATTAGGAGCGGCACTGGTCTTGTGCCGCATTCCGGAGCAGGTGGCAGTGACTGCGCATCGGCTTCACTCCGGTCACATAAATATTGCCGCCCTTTTGGACGGCAATTCTGCTTATTTGTTCTGTGGGTACGAAAACTATTTGTTTTCGTTCTCGCATTTCTGGTTTGCAACACCACAGCTGGTCTTGCAGGCGGACTGACATGAAGTCTGGCACTCGCCGCAGCCGCCGTTTTTGGCGCTCTCACAGAGAGAAGCAGTTTTTAATGTTTTGATTCTTTCCATATTATTCTCTCCAATCTGATAATATAATTATTTTATCATGAAATCGGGAAAAAAGCAAACAGTTTGTGCAGAAAGACAGAGACAGTATGCAAGGCCGCTACCGAAAGCCTTACACCGCTGTATGAGCGAAAGCGCTATAAAAAAGGGTCTATGCAAGTCTGATGCACATTAAGTACTCGCTTGGTACTGATCTGGTCAGAAAAAAGTCCCCCCTGACAGTGGATTATTTGTATTTCAGGGGGAATGATTCCCCCTGAAGATTCGTGAAAAGAAAAAATAGGGGGAATGATTCCCCCTGCTAATGTGTTTTTCTATGATATAGGGGGGAGAATTTTTTGCAGAAAAAGTTAAAATGACAACTAAAGTTGTCAGAACGGTTCTCCGGCTACCGATTCAGTTCCGAAAGATGCCCCCTGACCGTCATAAAAAAAGCTTTTTAGGGGGATTCGCTCCCCCTGAAAAGCTCAAAAAGTCGCATTTAGGTGGAAGTTCGCCAGCTCCATGCTTAGCGACTTTTCGCCAGCTCCAGGAGATGGACACAGATACTCGTTGGCAGCGTGCCCCAGCGTTGGACGCCGTTTGCAGGCCAACGCCAACCACCATTACATAAACCCTCGCAATACCGCAGCCCCCGAAGCAGCGCAGCCCCCGAAGCAGCGTAGCCCACGAAGCACCTCGCAATACCGCAGATCCGCTTACATATCCACCGCAGCCAGCAGCTAATTCACCGCTTCACATATATAGCTGAGACGGAAAGAATCATTGAGAGCTATGAGCTCCTGGATGGCCTCGGCAGTCAGAACAGAGTCTGATGAGGCTGAGCCCTGATCGGACAATAATCCAAGCAGAGATGAAAGAGTGGTTGTCGTTTCCGGCTGGAAGTGTTCAAACTGTACATTGGCAAGATCATAGGATGATACCATATCAGCAGCGGCTTCCTCAAATGTTCCGATCTGATCCACAAGGCCGTTGTCCAGCGCCTGCTGAGCTGAATAGATACGACCGTCAGCCAGAGCCTTTACAGAAGCAATGGACATACCGCGGCCTTCGGCTACTATGCTGACAAATTGGTTGTAGGATTCATCGACTAGACTTTGGAAAATAGCCCGCTGCTCGTCAGTCATCGGTTCAGTGGAACTGCCCATAGATTTGTTGGCGCCGGAAGTTATCGTTTCTGTCTCAATACCCAGATCCTCCAGCAGGCCGCTCACATCTACAAATGTACCCATGGTCACGCCTATGGAACCTGTCCAGCAGTTCCTGTTGGCAAAGATCTTGTCACATGAGGCAGATATATAATAACCGCCGGAAGTGGCCTGAGACTGCATGGAAGAATATACAGGACGGCCGGTATATTCCTGATATTCCCTGATTTTCAGATACAGCTCATCAGAAGCATAAACACTGCCGCCGGGAGTATCTACATACAAGATGATCCCCTTGTTATCCTGATCGTACATCATGGCATCAATGGCGCTGAGCAGATACTGATGGTTATACAGGCCTGTGCCATATTCATCAATAGTATCCTGGATATATAACACTCCAACATAGTCATGGCCGAAATTTGTGCTGACTTCACCGGAACTTCCGTCTCCAAGGACTTTGCCGACAACATTGCTGCATCCTACTGTCAGAAAGATCACTGCGACAACGATGACAGCTATTATTATCAGGGCCTTTGCCCAGCCAGGAAAACGCCGCCGTCCGCCGGAGCCGGCGTTATAGCCGGCTGGACTGTAGCTGCCGTCTGAACCATAGCCGTAGCCGTCAGGGCCGTAGCTGCCGCCCGGACTGTAACTGCGGTCATTATCAGACTCCTGACGGTCAGAGAACTTTCTGTCTGAATAATATTGAACTTTTTTATTGTCTTTATCAAATTGATCCAAAGCTTTTACCTTCCTTTCCATACGAAAAGCTTACTTAATTGATTTTACCATGAAACAGCCATGTTGGAAAGAAAAAAAGCCGCTGCCAAAAGTGAAAATTGACAGTGTACTATGATGTGTGGTACACTTAAGCTGAAAAGGGAGGTAAGCGATGATTCAGCTTGATTTGCGCGGAAACAAATCAATATATGAACAGATCATCGACAAGTTCAAGGAACTTATCATGCGCGGGACCATGAAGCAGGGAGATAAGATGCCATCGGTCAGGGAGTTGTCAAGGACGCTGGGCGTAAACCCCAACACCATACAGAAAGCCTACCGGGAACTTGAACGGCAGGGTTATATCTATACGGCAGCAGGCGTGGGGACTTTTGTTGCCGACAAAAAAGATATAACGCCTGATGATGAAGAACTGAAAAAGGCCAGAGCCGCAGTAGGCGAAGCCTTTTCACAGCTTCTTTTTCTGGGACTGGATTACGATAAAGCTTACTCGATGGTGATAGAGATAATGAAAGAAAGGAAAAAAGACCTGTGATCAAGATAGAGAACCTTTGCAAAACTTATGACGGTGAAACAGTATTAAATGATTTCAGCCTGACTGTTCCAAACGGTTCGGTCTACGGGCTCATGGGTCTGAACGGGTCAGGAAAGACCACGGTAGTCAGGCATCTGGCCGGTTTTCTGAAAGCAGACTCAGGAACCGTAACCATAGACGGCCAGCCGGTCATCGATAATGAAGTACTTAAAGCAAGAGTGCTGGTGATACCGGATGATATCTATTTTTTCCGCGGATACAGCCTGAAAGACATGAAGGCTTACAATAAAAAAATCTACAAGACATGGGATGACGAGATATTCCAGAAGATGACAGATGATTTCGGAATTGATGTATCAAAGCCTATGGGCAAATTCTCAAAGGGTATGAAAAAACAGGCCGCTTTTTGCCTGGCAATGTCCACATGTCCGGATTACCTGATATTAGACGAACCAGTTGACGGCATAGATCCTGTCGCAAGACGCAAACTCTGGCATTATATCATGGGAGATGTTGCTGAAAGGCAGATGACGGTGCTCATTTCTTCACATAATGCACGGGAAATGGGGGATGTGTGCGACCGGATAGGTATAATCGCCGGAGGAAAAATGATATTCGAAGACAGCCTGCTGGACATTTATCCTGTAACGGTAGAGGAGATATTCAACGAAAAACTGGGAGGTGGCGAACATGCGTAGAGGAAACTGGTTTGCCTTATCCTGGCCGCTTATGTGGGAATGCTTCAAGATGTACTGGTACATACCGGCACTGTCATTTGTGCTGTACTTTTTTATAGGAGTATTTCCGCTCCTTTCACATATTTCAAACATAGGCATTGTCGATTATTATATACAGAATTCGCTGAACAACGGGAATCTCATATATGTGGCGATGCTTTGCGTAGTGCCTATAGTGGTGGCGCTGCTGGTCATGGGCTTTCTTCACAACGAACCTAAGGCTGTGATGCTCCATGCCATGCCCCTGTCCAAAAACAGGATATTCAATTCCTACTACTGGACCGGATGGATACTTTGCCAGCTTCCGGTGGTGATGATGGCATTCATATATATGCTCATCATGTCAAGGACAGATGCTGTGGGGATAGGAGATGTGCTTTACTGGCTGTTCTCCTCAGCCGCAATGATCACATATTTTTACGGTATAGCAGTACTGTCAGGCTCTCTGACGGGGACTACGGCTATGAACCTTTTCACTGCAGGCGTGATAATGGTCATCGTACCGGTGATAGTAAAGATCCTCAACGGTTATTTTGTAAACTTTGTGCCTGGCTATTATGAACTGCCGGACTGGATGATAGAGATCGCGGAAAAGTCCAATCCTCTGTTTGCACTGCTGTTCAGGCGGGAGGAAATGGACTACAAGCTGTGCGTCATTTATCTGCTGACAGGTATATGTATTTCTATACTGGCAAAGATCGTATATAAGACCAGAAAGCTTGAAATAATCGGGAATTCCATGCTTTCAAAAGTATTTGAAGAAATATGCACATATCTGATAGCCTTTGTGGGAATGAGCGCTTTCGGAATGTTTGCATGGAGTTTTGGCGAGTCCAAACTTCTCATAGTCACCGGGATGGCAGCCGGGGCTGTGATCACATTCTTTATAGTCAAGCTGGTGGTAAGCAAGGGCGAAAAAGTTATAAACAGGAATACCATACGATCTATGATCATATATGTATGCCTTGCGGCAGTTTTCATAGCGGTGATGGTTTTCGACATAACAGGAAACACCAACAGGATACCGGCTGTAGGACAGGTGGAATCCGTAGAGCTGCGCGGACTGGTGACGAACTATGATTCAGTCAACATGGCATACGGACAGGTTCCGAAAGAATATGCAGATACGGAGCCTGAACTGACATCGCCGGAGACAATAGAAATGGTCACAGAGCTGCATGAATATATAATAGAAAACAAACTGTATGATTCAGATCTCGCAGAAGAAGGGGATCCTGTCATAGTCTACGATGCCGGCGGAAATGAAGGCTATGTGGTGAGCGAAAGGATAACGATCAAATATCATCTCAAGAATGGCCGTGACCTTAATAGGGCCTATGATATCTATATAGATGAAAAGGCTGCAGAACTCATAGACAATATACTCACCAGCCAGGAGTATAAAGAAAAGACCCAGATAACATCTTATGTCGATATGGATAAGATAAGTTATATAACCCTGACCGGAATGTATGTTGACGAATATGCCCATTATGATGAACTGTATGAAGAGATCTATTACGGATCAATGACCGTAATAGATGATAAGGCAGAAATAGAAAGGATACTGACTGCATGGCAGACTGATGTGAGCAGCGGAGGTTATCTGCAGAATAACAGATATATCACGCCATATAGTGATATTGCTGTGATAGAGATACATTTTGTAAAAGGCAGCCAGAACGAAAACCAGGACAGCAATTCCGGCAGAAAAGAAAAAAAGAGATACGACACGGATATGGCTCTTATCGTGAATGTCACCGACATGGACGAGAATACCATAAACTGCCTCATAAATGAGGGATACGGACAGTCTCTCGGAGTGCAGAGCAATGAGTGAAAATAAGACGAAAGTGTGTTTTAAAGATATTGTCATAGTTGGGGCTGGAGCCGCCGGGCTCCTGTTTGCCGGAGCTCTCGGAGAGGCAGGCGGCCGGGCGGTCGTGATCGAAGGTTCCGGAAAAGCAGGCACAAAACTGCTGATGGCAGGAGGCGGCCAGTGTAATCTTACCCACGGCGGTTCCGCCAAGGATTTCGTAGTCCACTATGGCGACAGCGGCAGGTATATCAGGGGTATATTGCAGAAATATAACAATGTCCGTTTCTGCCGCTTTATGGAAAGCCTTGGAGTACCGGTCATGGAAAGAGAAGACGGCAAGATCTTCCCGGCTTCCATGAACGGCCGTGATGTGCTGAAAGCCCTGCTGCACCGTATCCGGCAGAACGGCACGGACATCATATCAGGCGCCAAGGTAACGGGTATCCGCCGCATTCAAGGCGGCGGATACCCGGCGGAAGGAGATAGGCGATACGATTATGCCCTGACCACAGAGAAGGGCATTTTTGCATGCAGGTATCTTGTAATAGCTACAGGCGGTTGCTCGTATCCTTCCACCGGGTCGGACGGAAAAATGCTGGAAATCCTGGCACGCGACCTGGCCATAAAGATAACGCCGCTGTCACCGGCTTTGGCACCGGTCTATGTAAAGGACTATGCCTTTGGAGATCTGTCAGGCATGAGCTTTAAAAATGTGCGCCTGACGATCCCCGCCGGCGAAAATACGGCCTCAGGCGGTGTCCCGGAGCCCGGCCCTGCCGGCGGCCGGGAGTTCAGCGCTTTCGGCGACCTGCTTTTCGCAGAGCGAAAACTCTCCGGCCCGGTCATCCTGGACAACGCCCGCCGCATGGCGGCGGGCGGGAGGTTTCGGATAGGTTTTTTGGGTAGGACGACCGGGACGGAGTGCGCTGCCCGGATGAAGAGAGATTTTCCGGGCAGCGGCAGGTCGCCTCAGAGCTATATGAGCGAGGAACTCGGACTGCCCCGCAGGTTCAGCCAGAGGATAGCTGAAATGCTGGGCATAAGCGGCAACAAAGTTTCACAGCTTTCAGGAGCACAGATAAACAGGCTCGCCGGTACGCTGACTGATCACGAGTTCGTTATCCACAGGCTCGGCGGTTTTGAGGAAGCCATGGCGACTTGCGGCGGTGTAGCCCTGGACCAGATCAAGCTCCAGAACATGAGCCTGCCCAACGAGCCGGGACTTTATGTGATCGGAGAGGCCGTAGATATCGACGGCGATACAGGCGGATACAACCTGCAGTTTGCATTCTCTTCGGCCAATGCAGCGGCAGCGGACATTCTGTGGACCATAGACGAGTCTTGCATTTGAGACCATAAGAAACGAACAGACATTTCAAAAAAAGTCTCACTGTTCTCCTTCGCGATGGGAGGAGAGTGAGACTTTCTATTTGCATTAAGGAAAAGGATTTCCGCCAGAAAAAAGTTCTCAGAATGTTGATCACAGACCTGACTGAGAACCTGACGAGATACAAAGGTTCTTGTTTCTCAATAATTAAGGGGCGATGAGAAACTTTTTCCATCGAGCAGTTCTCAATCCACCAAAAAAACGAATTTAGAGAACACAAGTTGGGAAGATTTTACAAAAATGGTTCTCAGAGAGACAAAAAAACGGGGTGCGGAGAACATTTCGCTGGCCGAACCTATCTCTAAACCAATTTCAAGGAAAAGCTCAAGCCGCGCAGAGACTTGGGCGTTTTAATATGCAGGAAGATAATACCATCAAATGGTTCATGGATACTTTTTTCATTCGCCCATATGCGTCAAATATCGGACATGACAAATGATATTTTTGCAATGACAACAAGGAATAATGGAAAGATATGTTTATATAGGAGAAAAAGAAATGTGTAAAACAAGTTTCCCCAAAAACGGTGTGTTTTGGATCATAGAAGGGAAGCTGCTTGCCTTTGCGTTTGAAGAAGAAATTTATCCGGAGGGGATTGCAAAGTCTGGAACAACCTATAATCATAAAAAGCTGTGGAAAGCCGTTCATCCGAAAGGCTGCAGTAAACCTTACGACTATTATCCCCGAGGACATGTACATATTACGAAAGATGGTACAGCACATCTTTTTTTGAGCCCTCATATTACAGCCGGGTTTGTGCCGGAAATCAAAGTCTTCTTTGGTATAAGCGGAGATATGAAAATACACTATGATCATACGCCCCATTATTATTGCTATTTAGATGAAGGTTGGAGACCATATACCTGATTCGGGGAGATTGACATATGACAAAATCTCGCATTGATGCTGAGACCTATACAACAACGGAGCGGAGCTTATATTGAAGCTTCGCTCCGGGATAAAAGATCTTATGGATGAACACAGCTTTTCAGCCGATGAAGGATTGACATGAATGGCTTGGGATCAAGCAATTCTGCATATTCCTGATGACGCCGGCAGTTGTAACTGACCGTAAATAAGACAAGACTTTCGGTGTCACCGGGTTCGTCCGGGTCTGCTATATAATCGAGTTTGATCTTAAAGCGCAGGTCCTTTGGATTTTCTGTGCCGGGATCATCGAGATAATAGATGTCATCTGGATCAAAGCTCAGGTAAGTGATCCTGCGTATGGGGATGGTGAGGTTGCGGTATTCTGACATCATGGACTGAAGGACCAGGCCCTTATCAGTACGCATAAGGCATGATCGGACGCCTTTGAGCAGTTCGTAGGAATTGGTCTCCAGCTCCTGGAGAGACGGACATTTCTTGACCGTTACGAGGACTATAGCGTCAGGAGAATATCTGTCGATCATATTATTGTAAAAAGGTATTAGATCGTCGTTGATGAAAATGATCTCCGGCCTTGTAAAAGGCTGAGTGTCATATGATCTTTCGCTATATATGTAATCGTCGGACATAGATATACCTCATTGCATGTATTATTTATCGTTAATGCGCATGCGCTTTTGTATGGACCTGAGTTCTCGTAAAAAAGGTTTAGGGCTGAGCAGTTCAGCATATTCCTGATCACGCCAGTCGCAGTAGTCGGCGGTATGTACAATCAACATCTCAGGGATACCACAACTGGTCATGAAATAAATAGTAATATCAAAATGGATTAGGGGCAGGTCATACATGTCAGGATTGTCGTTTGCATTGATATTATTCGGATTGAATTCAATGGATTCTATCAACCGGAACGGAATGACAAGGCTGCGGCTGCCAGCCATCATGGACTGTAGCACAATACCCTTATCGGTACACATAAGGCAGGCTTTAACCCCCTTGATCGTACCAGTTTCAGATGTTTCATGTTCTTTAAGCTGGTGGCATATGCCTACTCGTACAAAGACGATAGCATCGGGGGTATATCTGTCGATCATCTTATTGTAAAAAGGAATGAGCTGATCGTTGATAAAGGCTTTCTCCTTGGATGTATACGGCCTGATTGCACGAAACTTCAAATGATGGTGATGAAGAATAGGCATGGATAAACCTCCTTCCGTTTGCAAAAATTATATCCTAACTTTGAAAGGAGAGCAATAGATATATGGAAAAAGGATTGACGATAAGAATTGGTTCGAGGCCTTGAAAGAAAAACAAGAGCTATTATCTCAGATTAACGCTTACTGGCAGGACACTCGGAGCAGGGCCGGGTAAAACTCCTTGGGAAAATAGTTCCGCCCCCTAACATGCCTCCCTACATTGTTGCCTACTGCTGGCGACGAACCGCATGACGGTGCATATAATGTAATGACAGCCGCCCCAGGCGGCAGAACGATAGAAAGGAGAACACGATGGCAAAAGTATATCTTTCTCCGTCCAATCACGGAGTAGATCAAAATAAATGTCTCAAAGACGGATGTTACGAAGATAAGCACACCAGGCCCATAGCCGACGCCTGCGCCAGATACCTCAAGTCCTCAGGGGTATCGGTAAAGATCGGCTCAGCGAGCAGGAACATGGCCGCAAGGTGCGCCGAATCAGACAGCTTCGGAGCCGATCTTTATGTGCCCATCCACACAAACGCCGCATCTGCTGACGCAAGATACTTGCTTTTCATGTTCTGGCAGGACAGCAGCGAGTATCGCAAGATCTTCAATGCGGTGGCTCCGCCGCTGGTAGAAATTTATCCGGGAAAAGTGACCGCCCATTTCGGTGTACGGCAGGATCTGGTGGAAATAAAGACGCCACGGGCCAGGACAGTTTACTGCGAGCTGGGCTTTCACACCAACCGGACGGATGTGGACGACTTCATCCATGACCCGGAAAAGGTAGGCAAGGCTCTAGCCAAAGGTATATGCGACTATCTCGGCGTCAGGTTTTCTGACGGGTCCGGCACATCTGACGGCTCCGGTGCGGCGAGCGGGTCAGGCACATCAGGCGGGTCAGGCACTGCGAGCGATTCCGGAGCAACCGGTGCGGGAACCGCTGTCAAACTGGCAGGCGTACCTCTGTATTATGCTTCCACGGCAAAAGTCCCGGCGACTCATGTGACCGGAACCTATTACCGCTGGGACGATGCGGTCGTCAGCGGCCGTGTCAGGATAACAAATCTGAAATCGAGGGTGGGCGTTGCCGGTCAGGTGACAGGCTGGATAGACAAAAAATATGTATAGAAAGGGGACCGCTTTGGTCCCTTTTCAGTTGAGCGCATAGACGCCCCAGTTGAGATAGCCGGCAAAAGTCACCCAGATCAGATAAGGAACCAGCAGCAGACCTGCCGGACAGGATAGTTTTCCGAAAGCGAGAGCGGTGGCCAGTATCAGGATCCACAGCAGTATCAGCCAGAAAAAAGCGATCAGATATGCCCTCAGATTAAAAAAGATTATCGGCCAGAAAAAATTAAAGGCAAGCTGGAGCCAATAAAGGACCATGGCGGACCTGCACGGCTTTCCGGAACGCAGTACGAGATAAGAGGCTATCCCCATAAGTACATAGAGGACCGTCCAAGCTGCCGGAAACAGCCATGAGGGCGGAGACAGGGGCGGCTTTTGCACCCATTGAAAAAGCTCCACATTATCTTTTATCAGAAATGCAGAAAACCCGCCCGCCGCCAGCGGCACGGCGAGACATATAATGAGAAGTTTCCAGTCTATCTTTTTCGGCATGACAGTCACCTCGGATGATATTATATTGTTCTGTCTATATTATATGACGTCCGGGACGGTCCTATTCAGCCGAAGCGGCGGCTGCAGGCCGGCGACATGCAGCGCCCATCGCCAATATATCCCCATCTTGCTTGTGGCCGCTTCCGCCAATGCCCCAAACAATTTGCCTGTAACACCAAAATGGTTTATAATAAAAGCAAATCAGCAAATGGAGGTTTTTATGAAAGAAACCATTTTAATACTTGATTTCGGCGGCCAGTATAACCAGCTTATCGCCCGCCGTGTCAGAGAATGTAATGTTTATTGTGAAGTGCACCCTTACACCATGACCATCGACCAGATAAGGGAAATGGCGCCTAAGGGCATAATCCTCACCGGAGGGCCTAACAGCGTGTACGATCCAAAGTCGCCTCATGCTGAACCTGAGCTTTTCGCCCTGGGGATACCGGTGCTTGGGATCTGCTACGGAGCTCAGCTCATGGCCTATACTCTCGGCGGAAAAGTAGCCACTGCTCCTGTCAGTGAATACGGAAAGACGATCGTTTCGGTAAAGGACAAGACCGGCCTTTTAAGAGAGGTCAGCGACGAGACCGTGACATGGATGAGCCATACGGACTACATAGAAACTGTGCCTGAGGGCTTTAAGATAACTGCCGGCACGCCTGTATGCCCGGTGGCGGCCATGGAAAATCCGGAAAAAGATTTATACGCTTTCCAGTTCCATCCGGAAGTCACCCATTCGGAAGAGGGCATGAAAATGCTCTCGGCATTCGTGTACGGTCCTTGCGGGTGCAGCGGCGACTGGAAGATGGACAGCTTTGTGGAAAACGCCATCGCAGAGATCCGCGAGAAAGTAGGGGACGGCAAAGTACTCTGCGCCCTCAGCGGCGGAGTGGATTCGTCGGTGGCGGCCGTCATGCTTTCCAAGGCGGTAGGCAAACAGCTCACCTGCGTATTTGTGGATCACGGCCTCTTGCGCAAAGATGAAGGCGATCAGGTAGAGGCTATCTTCGGGCCTTCCGGAGAATATGACCTGAACTTTATCCGTGTGAACGCTCAGCAGCGCTTTTATGACAAACTGGCCGGAGTCACCGAGCCGGAGGAAAAGCGCAAGATCATCGGAGAGGAATTTATCCGAGTATTTGAAGAAGAAGCCAAAAAGATCGGCGCAGTCGACTATCTGGTGCAGGGTACGATATACCCCGATGTTATCGAGAGCGGCCTGGGAAAATCCGCCACCATCAAGTCCCATCACAATGTGGGCGGCCTGCCGGATCATGTGGACTTTAAGGATATAATCGAGCCTCTGCGCATGCTCTTCAAAGACGAAGTCCGCCAGGCAGGGCTCAAACTGGGACTGCCTGAATACCTCGTTTTCCGCCAGCCATTCCCCGGCCCGGGCCTCGGCGTGCGTATCATAGGTGAGGTCACCGAGGAAAAGGTGAAGATAGTTCAGGAAGCCGATGCCATCTACAGGGAGGAGATTGCCGCCGCCGGCCTTGACCGCCAGATAAATCAATACTTTGCGGCGCTGACCAATATGCGCTCCGTAGGCGTGATGGGTGATTTCAGGACTTATGATTATGCCATCGCCTTGCGTGCCGTGACCACCAGCGACTTTATGACGGCCGAGTCCGCCAAGCTGCCATGGGACCTGCTGGAAAAGGTGACCAGCCGTATAGTCAACGAAGTGCCCCATGTTAACCGGGTATTCTATGATTGCACGGGAAAGCCGCCTGGAACGATTGAGTTTGAGTAATGAAATATGCCCCGAGATCCGCATAACTGTTGGGATTTTGGGGCTTTTTTATATAACGGAGTATACGAAAGGTACATGGAAGTAAATTGCAGCAATATCCTTTATCGGTTGATAATATCGAGAAAATACTTCCGTTGGCGTTTATATATAAAACTATTGACACCAAATACGATACCATATATAATATAAATAGGAGGTATTCAAGTGTCAAAATGGGATAAACTATTGATGCGAATCTGCACTTTGTCGCGAGACATACGGTTCGATGAGCTGCGTAAAGTATTAGAAAGCTATGGCTATAAAATGAATGCTCCAATAAGCGGGAGCAGTCATTATACATTTCGAAAACCCGGATGCCAGCCAATTACGATACCAAAGCATGAACCAATTAAGAAGACTTATGTTGAACTTGTAAGACAGGTTGTAGAAAGTGAGGCGAAAAATGATGAAGACACTGAATGATTATATGAAGATGCCTTATCGAATGGAAATCATAGAGGATAAAAATGAAGGCGGATTTGTGGTTTCTTATCCTGACCTGCCGGGCTGTATTACCTGCGGAGAAACGATCGAAGCTGCGGTTGCAAATGCGGCAGACGCCAAGAAAGCATGGCTTGAAGCTGCACTGGAAGATGGAATTGAGATCCATGAACCGGATAACTTAGAAGATTATTCCGGACAATTTAAACTAAGAATTCCCCGGAGTTTGCATCGGTCCCTGGCAGAGCATTCTAAAAGAGAAGGGATCAGCATGAATCAGTACTGCGTTTATCTTCTCTCTAAAAATGACGCGGTTTATTCAAAATAGCGAAGACTATAGTTTTAGAACATATAAGATAAAGAGGCAACATCTTGCAACAGAAGATCATTAAGAAACATGTCCGATTGAATAACTAAATGCGCCCCGAGATCCGCATAACTAATGGATACTCGGGTTTTTTATATTGCGGGATACACGAAAGGCACGCATAAGTAGATTGCAGCAATATCCGTTATAGGACGGAACTTCCGAGGATATTAAGGAATTACTTCCGAAAATGTTGAGGTTTTGCTTCCGAGAATATTGAAAAAACTTTCGATCTACTTGGCGAGCCGATAATGATACTGTGTCTGTAGGACAATCAAAAACATTACAAATACGACATGTATGATAAACATTTAATTCATTGTTTTTTTATTAAAATTAAGCCTATTGCTCCATCGAAGAAAAGACGCACGAAGGTGAAACAAAATGGTGCCTTAGTATAAAATGATATAGTGTGAAAGAAAGTAAATTGGGAAGAAATCGTGGAATAGGCACGAAAAACAGCCCCACATAGTGAAACAAATTAAAGAGTATTCCCACCTGAGTAGAGTGGCGCACCTGCACATCAATAGGCAAACGGGTGGGTGCAGCTGATACTGATGCCGGGAATGCCTTATAAAATCAAGTCTATTGTGGCACAAAAAATTGAAGGTGTACAGCACTTCCATTACTTTTTGTGCCGCCAACTAAAAGGCAGTGGAATGAAGCTTTGTATAAGCACATGGACACAAATTACAAGATATATATATGATATGGTGCATTAAATTTGTTGAATGTAGAGAAATAATGCAACCATAAAGAAACAACCTAATAAGGAACTTTTAATAACGAATTAACATAAGCGGATAGCAAACCGGTTGCGACACAAGCAGGCAAGAAATTATGACTTCTTGTCTGCTTTTCTATATCGCATTGAATGATATAGGATCAATTTTTCGCTTCTGATAGATATGATATTCCCTGCTCTTTTTTGTCCTCTGCAAGCCGCATAAATCAAGGCTTTTTGTCCTTCTAAAGAACATCAACGAAGGCATAGCAAAATTTTACGCAGTAGACCGCCGTTTTTGAGGGTAGGAATATAAACTATCAACTATCGTGTTTTCAAGGCTACAAGCCATATCGCATGAGATTTTCTCACCACCTATTGCGTAACAATCATCATCTGTCAAAGCGGAACTTGGGGTAGGGCTTCCATTAGGCACGCTTTGAGGTAATCTTGAATAGCATCGTTGATACGCCTTGAAAGTAGCATAAACACTCAATATATTCAATATAATTTTTGAATAACATATTCACTGCTTACGACTCTCCGATTGCTGCTTTTTCGATAATTTCATAGGAAAACAATTTGTATTTCCTATAACCTTGTGGGAATACTCCCTGCGTCTTGGATGAATGGCCAGCAAAATGGTGAAACGGCATAGCTGTAGCTTCACCGTTTCACGAAAACATTCTTATTTTGTTTTATGAGTACCACCCTTGTGGCAGTCCCCGTTTTTCTACACTAATTGACTATCTATATCCCGTCTACTATACATGATACGAATTACCGTGATGACTTAATCTTTATTATCCGGCACATAAAAGATCAGATAATTGTCTACATGCATAATGTGCAGATTACGGCTGTGCCATGGTTCCTTTTCATATGATCTAAATCAGTCAGGCATTTGGCACAAAGACGACATTCTTTTTTCTAGCCTATCAATTTGTCCCACAGCGTTTTGAACAGAATACCAGTTGAACACAATGTGTTCCAAAATACTGCGTACATCAATCCTTGCTCTCTGTTATCAGTTGTTCTTTACAATTTCACACCCTATACCTCTCATGGATATCCTCAAAAACCTCCTCGGCCAGGCGGGTGCGTCGTTCCTGGAAGTCTGCATAGCCTTTTTCCAACTCTTTGTCCAGCTGCTCCTGTGTCATGCAGCTTGCATCCGGGATACGATCCGGCAGATTTCCTCGATCATCAAGATCTGTCAATACATATATCGTCTTTGTCATATTACAACCTCCTTGCAATCGCACACTCAGCGCTCACCTTAAGCCTACGCTTTTCCTGCCCCGTGAGCCTCATCAATCTTTTTCAGCCGTTCCAGACATTTTTGTATAGTGCCGTCTGCAAGACAACCGAGCAGGGCGCCGTCGCAGAATCGCTCTGCTCGAGTAGCGCACATTATCATAGCCAGCACGCATTGGGCGTCAAGCTGAGAAACATCGGCGCCCTGCATGGATTTACGACTCCCGCTGAGTCCGTTTTCCTCTAAAATATGGGCATAGCGGGTCAGCCTAAAATCCTCATTTTGTTCGCTGAAATCACCAAAGTCTTTGATAAACTGATATACATCCTGAGAGTAATCGACAAAGGGCATATGTACCGGGTGCTCCGGCGTGCCGTCGTTTTCATGGTCGATTACCCATGTACCGAAATTATCGCCGTCAAATATATCAATGTATTTCGTCAGGGCAGAGAACCTGCCGTTCCCGTCATTCTGATTTTTTCTGTCTGTTCCCATCTTATCCATAAAAAACCCTCTTTTCATTTAACTATATCATAGAAAAAAGAACAGTACAATGATGTTCTCCCCTCCCAGTGTCCCACAATCGGGACACTGCTTGTGATATGCTCTTTTCAGACAGAAGAAAGGCATCCGGAGGGACATCATAATGAAAAACGACACAAAACAGGACTCATGTGAACAGATAACATTTTCCGACATTTTCTCATCGATGAATATTATGACAGACGACACCTGTATCGACCTGCCCCTTGACTGGGGCGAGGCGTTTGATCCTGCCAGCGGTTCTCAGGACTGTCAGGCGGGCGAGCCGGAAGCTATCGACGATATGCGGACTTCTGAATCTGCCGTAGCCGGCGTCAATGCCACGAAGCCCGGTCCCTCAATCTCATCCGGCGTCAATGCCACGCAGCCCGCTCCGACGGCCAAGACTGGCCACGCTGCTCCGTTTACCCAGCCCGACCATACAATCCAACCCGCCCCGGCGGGCGGCCGCCGCC
>UQOC01000007.1 GCA_900542565.1 uncultured Eubacteriales bacterium
AAAAGACCTCATAAGGTGTTTTGCCGCCGAGGATCTTCCTTGGCACAGAATTGATATGGCTGAACATGATGTTTAGATCATGCTGAGTCAAAGAAGAAAGCTTTCTGCCATTAGGCAGGATATTCCTGACCAGATTATGATTGTTCTCCACATGAGGTTTCTGAGAGGGGGTCTGAGGATCACAATAGAAGATATTAGATCTTGTTTTTCCGGTCAGAGAATTGGTCTCAAAGAGGGAGACTTTTTCAAACTCGGAGCCTCTGTCGGTGAGGATGAGGGAGAAGAGTTTGAAGAAATCATCAGCGAGGATATCCTCAAGCAAGTCAAGGGAAGAAGCCATAGATTCAGAGGTCTTTTCATGATGGAGGATACCGATCATCAGAGAGGTATTCTGAAAAGAGAAAGTCTGGATATATGGGCCGTCCGGCTGATTGTAGAGGGTATCCATTTCAGTAGTAGGGACACAAGGATTCTCCTTGCAGAACAGAAGGTAGTCGGAATACTTGTGGCCGTCGTAGTTGACAGGTTCTTTGCGTACTTTGATCTTTTTTCTCTGTCGCATGGAGACCTGCCTTCTGAGAGAGAAGTTATCGATGCCGAAATCCTTGAAAATGCCGCCCTCAATGTATGTATAAAGGGATTTGACGGAAATATCAAGTTCGGGATGATTTTCAAGGATATGATAAAGAGACTGGCCTTTATCAAGAAGTGGCTTGATAGTTTGAGCAATTAGGATTCTGTGAGGCTCAGAGAGGTTCACACCTTGCCTTGAATCGGACAGATGGAAGAGATACTCTTCGTGAGCCCTTGAAGCATTGTAGAAGAAGTGATCCAATCTGCACCTTTGGATGCGTTCGCAGTGATTGCAGGCACCGATGGAGCGGTCACGAAGTGAGCAGGACTGTTCTTTGTACTGAGGGCATTTGTCGGAGCAAAGCTTGCGAGGCTTGGTGCATGATTTGAAGTTGGCGCAGATGATGGGAGAATTAAAGCGATTGCGAGGTTTAAGCTTTCTGTGAGCTGTGATCTCCTTAGCAACGGTGGAAGGATCTTTGCCGATAAGGCGAGCGATAGCGGTTTTAGAGAGACGGTTTTCGATTCCGTCCTGGATAGCTTTTCTTTGATCTAAGGTCAGATGTTTTGATTTCATGATAGTGTCCTTTCTGTCCCATGAACAGGCACAAAAACAGGATAACCGGAAATCAGTCTTACATAAAGAGCTAATGAAAAACGAACTTCGTTAAAGGAAGGTACATCTGGAAGTTAGTTTTTCATTTCAAGAGTCTCAAAGGAGAGGATGAGCCTCTCCTTTTTTTGTTTGTATTTTCCACTGATTTGGTGTATGATAATAATGTATAGCAAAAAAAGGGGGAAGAAACAGAGTGCGAAAGTTTAATATGTTTTGCTCGTTTGCACTTGTGTTGTTTATGACGCTGCTGATAATCACTGTGGGGCAGAACGCAGTTTTAAGGACATCGGCAGGCTATACATTCTATTTCAATGACACAAGAGTAGTCGACAGTTTGGGGGTAAACTACAGCAATTCAGAAATGTCCCAGGAGATCACATCATTTATGAACTCGTGGAGGCCGGAGGAATTTCAGGTCTATGACGATACGGGATATGATATGCAGGGGATTTTCAGTGAAAGGGACAGCGATAATATGCTGGCTGTAAAGAAGGCGGCTGACATAAGTCTTATCGTGTGCATAGTGAGTTTGATAATTACTGTAGCAATTTATGTTTATTTTTTAAAAAATGATTTTAAACTGGTACTCAGACGGAGGCTGTGGGTAGTGACAGGGTTTACTGCCGTTTTGCTCATAGGCGAGACAATACTCACAAAGACCTCTGCAGGCGTGTCATTTCTGATGAATGTCATTGGACTTGAGACTCTTCTGGACAATTCCGCTCTCAGGGTACTGCTGGGTGGAGACTTCATCAGCATGGCGGGAACTTTTCTTGTTTTGTACACACTGGCAGCCTTTTTTGCGGTGTTCTATGTGACAAGGGTGCTCACGAAGCCGCCGAGGATATTTTTTTAAAAGGAGAAATGCTTATGATTCTTGTGCATCTGGCTAGGGGGTTTGAAGAAGTTGAAGCTGTTACGGTCGTAGATATACTGCGCCGGGCTGGAATGGACGCCCATTTTGTGTCGCTGACCACGACAAGGGAAGTGGTCGGCGCCCACGGCATTACCATAGATGCTGACTATATGTATCAGGATATTGATTACGATTACTGCGAAATGTTGATATTGCCCGGAGGGATGGACGGGGCCGTGAACATGCTCCACCATAAGGGCATATGCAGTAAGGTGAAAAAATTCGCAAGGGACGGGCGGGGGATAGCCGCCATATGCGCCGCACCGATGGTGCTGGGGGAACTGGGAGTCCTTGAGAACAGGAAGGCTACCATATATCCCGGCATGGAGGACAAGCTCAAAGGCGCAGAATACATAGATATACCTGTCGTAAGGGATATCAATATAATCACATCTCAGGGACCGGGAACAGCTATGCAGTTTGCTCTGGCCATTGTGGGATTTTTTAAGGGAGAAGAAGCGGCCGAAAATATAGCTGAAGGGCTGCTGTTAGATATATGAATTTAAAAACTGATTTTCATATCCATACATGGTATTCTGACGGGACCTTGAGCCCTTCGGAGATAGTACAGAAATATTCCTGCGAAAGATACGATGTCATAGCCATAACAGATCATGAGACGACGGCGGGTATCAAAGAAGCTGAAGAAAAAGGCAGAGAAGTGAATCTCAAAGTTGTGGCAGGTATCGAGCTGCCTGCGGTTTTTGAGGGAAAAGAACTTCATATATTAGGCTATCATTTTGATCTGAAAAACAGGGCCCTGACGGAAAAACTGGATTTTATGGCCGAAAAACGCAGGGAAAGAAATGCCCGCCTCCTAAAAGCCATCAGAGAAAAGGGATATGAAATAGAAGAACAGGATCTTATCTTCAGAGAGGGCCAGACATATATAGGAAAACCCAACTTTGCACGGGCGCTCATAAAAAAAGGCTATATCAACAAAGTATCTGAGGCTTTTGAACCGGGAAGATTTCTCGAAGATCCTCAGCTGAAGGAAATAAAAAAATATCTTATCCCGGCAGATGAAGCTCTGACCATTATCCGAGATGCAGGAGGCATCCCGGTACTTGCCCATCCATGCAAGATCCGTGGTATTGGCCGCAGGGGAAGCGAGGAATTCAGGGATTCTTTCAGCCAGCTCCTTAAACGGCTCAGGCAGGCCGGTCTGAAAGGCCTGGAGTGCATATATCCGGATCATACGGAAGAAGAAAGATTATTTTTTATAGATGAAGCTGCCAGGCTGCATCTTCATATAACAGAAGGCTCGGATTTTCACGGCGACAGGTAAACGCCCCGTAAAACCAGCCGGTTAAATAAATAATATACGCAGAGGAGATTGAGACGCGTCATAAACAAAGGCATAGCCTTTGTTTTGGCGTGTTTTTTTGCAAAAAAACAGTTACAGGAGGGAGACAAGTGTATAAAGTTGCCATAATAGGAGCAGGCGTAGTTGGCGCCATGACTGCAAGGCGGCTGTCAGCCTATGAGGGGGAGATAGTGATCCTGGAAAAAGAACAGGATGTGGCCATGGGCCAGTCAAAAGCCAACAGCGGTATCGTCCATGCTGGTTTCGATCCGGTACCGGGCAGTCTTAAAGCAGAAATGAACATACAGGGCAGCCGGATGATGGAAGAAACATGCAGCCTGCTGGGAGTAGGATACAGACGAAACGGATCGCTGGTGGCCGCTTTCAGCGATGAGGACTGCCTGACTTTGAAAAAGCTATACGAGCGCGGGATAGAAAACGGAGTTGAAGGGCTGAGGATACTTGAAGGAGAAGAGATATTCCGGATAGAAAAAAACCTTTCACGCAAGATAAAGAAAGCCCTGTATGCGCCGACAGGAGCCGTAGTATGCCCTTATGACCTGACCATCGAAGCCGCAGGCTGCGCAATGGATAACGGAGCAAGGCTGATGCGTTCGTTTGAGGTAGAGAAAATAGACAGGACAGACGGAACCTTTGTGATAACGGCTGCCGATGGGAGAAAGATACAGTCTCGGTTTGTCATCAACTGTGCGGGATTGTACTCAGATAAGATAGCCCGGATGGTCGGCGATGATTCTTTTAATATCACGCCCAGAGCAGGAGAGTATCTGCTTCTGGATAAAGAAGCCGCTTATCTGACTGACACGACCATATTTAAAGTTCCCGACAAGATGGGCAAAGGCGTCTTGGCCGTAAAGACTGTTGACGGCAATATACTGCTGGGGCCCACATCAGTTGACAGGACCGGCAGGGACGACTTTTCCGTGACAGAAGCCGGGATGGAAAATATAAAAAATAAGGAATCCATGTTTTTCGACCGGATACCGTATGACAAGGTCATAACACAGTTTGCCGGCCTGAGAGCCCACGGCGACAAGGGGGATTTCATCATCAACAGTCCGGTGCCGGGATTTGTAAATGCTGCCGCCATAGAATCGCCGGGACTCACATCAGCTCCCGCCATAGCCCTGAAGATAGAGAAGATCCTCATCGAACAGGGCTTTGAACCAGACACGAAGGAAAACTACGACCCAGGAAGGCCAAAACGCAAGATATTCGCAAAATGTTCAGTTGAAGAAAAAAATGACCTGATAAAACAGGACCCCTCTTATGGTCATGTTGTCTGCCGCTGTGAAGAAGTAACAGAAGCAGAGATAAAAGAAGCCATCCATAGAGCTCCGGGCGCCGTGGATATTGACGGGATCAAGAGAAGGACAAGGAGCGGCATGGGCCGGTGCCAGGGAGGATTCTGCATGCCGCAGGTCCTTGAGATACTTGCCAGGGAACTTGGAAAAAGTCCCCTGAAGATCACAAAAAAAGGAGGGGATTCCAATATACTGACAGGAATGATAAGGGGAGGTGATAAAGATGATCTATGCTGATGTGGCAGTGATAGGCGGCGGACCGGCCGGCATGAGCGCTGCCGTTGCGGCAAAAGAGGCAGGCGCCGGCAAGGTGATGCTCATAGAGAGAGACCATATGCTGGGAGGGATATTGCTCCAGTGCATCCACAATGGTTTTGGCCTGCACAAATTTAAAGAAGAACTTACAGGACCTGAATACGCAGCCAGATACAAAACCTTGACAGAAAAATCTGCAATAACGGTTTTTACTGATACTATGGTGACCGGGATTTCCGAAGAAAAGACAATAACATGTGTAAATTCTGCCGACGGATGTTTTCAGATCAGAGCAGGAGCCTTGATACTTGCCATGGGATGCCGGGAAAGGCCCAGAGGCGCCCTGATGACGCCCGGCGACAGGCCGGCAGGAGTCATGACTGCAGGTACAGCCCAGAAATTTGTAAATATAAAGGGATTTATGCCGGGAAAGCGGATCGTGATCCTTGGCTCAGGCGACATCGGCCTAATAATGGCTCGCAGGATGACATTGGAGGGGGCCAGTGTGGAAGCCGTATGCGAGATCATGGAGGATTCCGGCGGACTGACGCGAAACATATCCCAGTGCCTCAGAGATTTTAATATCCCGCTGAAACTCAGCCATACAGTCACACAGATCCATGGAAAAGAACGGCTTAAAGGCGTGACCGTTGCCAAGGTAGACCAGGATAAAAAACCTATAAATGGAACAAAAGAATATATACCATGTGATACATTGATGCTTTCTGTTGGGCTCATACCCGAAAATGAACTGAGCAAGATGGCCGGTATAAAGATCGACACCAGGACAAAAGGGCCTGTTGTGGATGAAAACAGGCAGACCTCGGTTCCGGGCATTTTTGCCTGCGGAAATGTGGTGAAAGTACACGAACTTGTGGATTATGTTTCAGATGAAGGAGAAACTGCCGGAAGAGCCGCTGCGGCATATGCTATGGGAATGCCGCAGCCGGAGCATACGCATGGAAAGGGAAATATGCCTTCTGAGAAAAAGGGTGTGAAGAATATGCCTCCAGATGACGGATGCCATGTGATCTGCACCGTCTGCCCGGTAGGATGTACCGTCAAGGTGACAAAATGCGCAGAGGAATATGAAACAGAGGGCAACAGGTGCATAAGAGGTAAAAAACACGCCATACAGGAAATGATCTGTCCGTGCAGGGTGCTGACGACCACTATGAGGACAGAAAAGGGAGACATGGTTCCTGTCAGGACCGACAGGCCGGTGCCGAAAGACAGGATATTTGATTGCATGAAAGAACTCGATAAAAAAACCTTGTTGTTGCCAATAGCTTTGGGTGATATTATAATAAAAGGGATAGGGGGCACAGACGCAAATCTTGTCTGCGCCGGAACCATAAGCAAAAAATAGACAGGAGATGGAAGAGAGATGTCTGTATTTGGCAACAGAAAAGTCGCAGCGGCGGTAAGAACAAAGGAGGATTTTGATATCGCGCTGCTATCCAGAGTCGATGTGATATTTCTGCTGTATTCAAGCATACTGACCATGAAAGCATATGTGGAAAAATGCCACAAGGCTGGAAAGATCATTTTCATACACATGGACTTTGCAGAAGGAATAGGGAAAGACAGGGCCGGACTTGAACTCCTAAAAAGGATGGGAGTTGACGGCATACTCACCACCAAGACAAACATGATAAGGCCCGCAAAGGATTTGGGCCTCATAACCGTACAGCGGTTTTTTATAGTAGATTCCCATTCGGTGGATACGGCAGTGGAATCCATCAGGATCGCAAAGCCTGATGTGGTGGAGATAATGCCGGGCGTGCTGAGCAAAAAGATAAAGGAATTCGCCCAAAAGATCTCCACAGATATACTCGCAGGCGGCCTGGTGGAATTCCCATGGGAGGTAGATGACGCCATATCCGCCGGTGCGGCGGCAGTATCCACAGCCGACCGCGATCTGTGGGATTACAGGTAAAGATCAGTTAGCGCAATCATATGTAGAAGGAAAAGGTATCTGAAAGATGAAGATTAAATTTTGCGGGGCGTCCATAGGCGTCACAGGTTCATGCCACCTCATCACAACGGACAAGCATAAGCTTTTGCTGGACTGCGGACAGTTTCAGGGCGGAAAGGCTGTGGAAAAGATGAATGAAGAACCTTTCCCCTTTGATCCGGCCCAAATAGAATGGGTAATCCTCAGCCATGCACATATCGATCACTGCGGCAGGCTTCCGCTGCTGGTAAAAAGAGGATTCAAAGGACAGATATACTGCACTGACGCTACGGCAGACCTTCTTGAGGTGATGCTCAAGGACAGCGCCTACATACACGAAAAAGATGCCCAGTGGCAGAGCAAGAAAAACGCCAGGACCGGAAAACCGCCGGTTGAACCGCTGTATACTATAGATGATGCAGAAGATGCGCTCAAACTGGTCAGGCCGGTCCTATACGACCAGCTCATCGAACTGGCTCCGGAAATAAGGATAGTGTTCAACGACGCCGGACATATTCTGGGATCAGCCATAACAGAGTTGTGGATAACTGAAGGAGAAAATACTTCAAAGATCGTATTTTCCGGAGACCTGGGAGTCACCAACAGACCGATACTGAGAGACCCCGTGAAGATAAAAAAAGCAGACTATGTCATAATGGAGACCACATACGGCAACAGGCTCCATCCTGCCAATGCCACCAGCATAGATGAGCTCATACACATTACCCTTGCGACCGTAAAGCGTGGCGGGAGTGTGATAATCCCGTCATTTGCCGTAGGCAGGACCCAGGAACTGATATACCAGTTCAATATGTTCTATGAACAGCATCCCGAATACCAGAGCCAGCTTGAAAATGTGAATGTCTATATCGACAGCCCGATGGCAACAACGGCTACTGAAGTGTTCAAGAGGAATGCCCAGGTGTTCGATGAAAAGACCAAAGAGTATATCCTCAGCGGAGATAACCCTCTGGACTTTAAGAACCTGAAGTTCACCAGGAATACGGCCGATTCCATGATGCTCAACGAGGATAAGTCGCCTAAGATCATCATTTCCGCCAGCGGCATGTGCGAGGCAGGCCGCATACGCCATCACCTCAAACATAACTTGTGGGACAGCAGGAACAGCATAGTATTTGTAGGCTATCAGGCGGAAGGTACGCTGGGCCGGATGCTCATAGAAGGTGCAAAAGAGGTCAAGCTGTTTGGGGAGACTATATCTGTAAAAGCTGAGATCCACAATCTGGAAGGATTTTCCGGACATGCTGACCAGAAAGGACTTATGGACTGGCTCAGCGGCTTCCGGCAGGAGCCTGAGCAGATATTCCTCGTACATGGCGAACTGGAATCCAAAAAAGATTTTGCAAGGCTGGTAGGTGATGAACTTGGTTTCCATCCGGTAGTCATAACGGAAAATTCTGAATTTGAACTGGAAACAGGCCAGCTGCTCAGCAGAGATCAGGTCATCATGGATGTCATGGATGATGAAGGCATCGAAGAACTCAAAGACAAGATCGGAGTTATAAAATCTGAACTTGACAGCGTCCTTTCATCTACACAGGGTATAATAGAGAACAAGATCTCTGCCGAAAAATTGCAGCAGATCAACAATATTGTCCTGGAACTTGAAAAAGCTTCGGCAAACCTGGGATCATCCATAACATCTGAGGACAGGGACAGCACGCCCCTCAGCCAGCAAAAGGAGATGTGAACATGGAAAAGGTGATCGTAATAGGCATAGCCGGCGGGACAGGCTCCGGAAAAAGTACCATGATCGGAAAGATAAAGGAACAGTTTCATGATGAGATAACCATCCTGAGCCACGATTTTTATTATAAACGACATGATGATATTTCCTTTGAGGACAGAAAACTGCTGAATTATGACCACCCCAACTCCTTTGATACGGATCTGATGATAGACCATATCAGGCGGCTGAAGAACTGGGAGACCATAGAAAGGCCTGTGTATGATTTCACCATACACAACCGGATAGACGAGACCGTCAGAGTCAGTCCGTCAAAGGTCATAATAGTTGAAGGCATATTGATATTTGAAAACAAAGAACTCCTGGACCTGTTTGATATCAAGGTGTTCATAGACACGGATGCCGATGTGAGGATCATCAGGAGGATACTAAGAGATGTGAGGGAGCGTGGCAGGACGCTGGAATCTGTCATCAATCAGTATCTTACTACGGTGAAGCTCATGCATGAGCAGTTTGTTGACCCAAGCAAGAAATATGCTGATATCATAATACCGGAAGGCGGTTTTAATGTTGTCGCACTGGAAATGCTCAATGAAAGGATAAATGCCCTGCTGCGGCAGTAAAACTGCGATAATGTGAAATAATCCCACTTTCTACCTGACAAAAGGTAAAAAGTGGGACTTTTTTATTTTCAGGCGTAAATATGCCAGAAGATGCAGGCGATCCCATGAGAGGAGGATACAAAGATGCGAAATACAGCATATGACCAAAATATAGCAGCTCAATATCTTTTTTTGACAATTTATTTAAAACAGCATGAAACAAAAGGTAAAATATGGTAAAAAATACAGTACAGAGGGAGAAAAGATGCGAGATTACCAATACAAAAAAATAAAAGAATACATCTTGCCTGAAGCGGTGTACAGACAGGCTCTGTGGGCAGCCAGGGATATGGGAAGGCTCATGGAGAAGCTTGCAGAGGCAAGGGACCGCCTGGGGGAGACGGTCCCTTCAAATATGGGATATAAGCATAACCGTAGATTATCAAGGTCAGATCCGACATATGGCCAAGCCAGGGAGATGATCAATCTTGCCTTACGAATAGAGGGCATAGAGCGTGCTCTTGATACGGTGCCGGCAGATTTTCGCAAAGGCATAAGGAAAAAGTTCATGTATGATGAAGACTACGGTGAGGAATACGAAGAGACCATATGGAAAAGATGGCAGCAGGTTTTTTTGTACAATGTGGCCATAAACCTGGGGATATATTGACAGATCGAGGAGGGAAAGGTTGAACAGAAAGAGGATCGGCATAGTCATCATAGTCGGTACGCTGATATGCATAGCAGCCTGGGAATTTTGGGGCCGGGAAGCAATATCTCTGGACAAAGTGCTGGTGTTGAAAAAAGACACGCCGGAAAATACTGTGGTACACCGTGATGACATGACAGTCGCCAAAATTGAGAACGCAGACAGCGATGCCCTCAGGCCTGATGATATTGACAGCATAATAGGAATGAGGACTTCACAGTATGTGGCCGGGGGAACTGAGCTCAGAAAGGAGTACTTTGCCCAATCTCTTTTTTATCTTGGGGAGGATACAGACAAAGCAGTTATGGCATTGCCGGCGGACTGGCTGTTGTCATACCCGCAGACCATCAGGCGGGGAGACAGGATAAGCCTGTATTCCGGCCATGTAAGACTGATCGAAGCTGTGGTCATCCATGCCAAGGACAGTGGTGGACAGGAAGTCCTTTCGCCGGATTCAGACAGGCTCAGCTCTTCTGAGACCGTACACACCATAGAGATAATAGCAGATATGGCAGGGCTGACAGATCTGGCTGTGTTAGCCGGGGAAGGGGAAAAATTCACCCTTCTCTGTCAGAGATGAAACAGGGGGATAAAAATGGACCAGTACATTACCTTTAAAAAATTTTATGAACTATGCAGACAAGTTGGAGATATTTTTGAAAAACGATGGAAAGAGGCAGACGAAAATGAAAAGCAGCAGATGCTGGAGCAGGAGAAAAAAGCGATAATGGGTTATGAAAAAGAGACGGAAGCCTATAAATCCGGCATCAGGGAAGTGATCGAAAAAGAACCGGCCTGCATGAATACGGAATGTCCGCCGTGGTATCCTAACCTGGCAGACGGAATATTCGCAGAATTGTACGGGCTGGCCGGGATCGCTCCCTGGGCTTATGACGAGACTGAAGAATATGAAAACTCATCTTCGGCTAAAATAATAGGAGACAGGATATATTGCCTGATCGGCGGCATATCGCAGCTGCAGCCTCAGCGTATATCAAGGGAACGCAGACAGCAGCTGAAAAGAGCATTGCTCATGGCATATCCCAAAGAAAGGGTTGAAAAAGGATTTCACGAAATATACCTTCGTAACGGAATCAGGATAACGATATATTCGGGTGACAGGACAAAAGACGGACAGGACATAATGGTTTTCCGGAAGTATATAGTAAGAGAACTGACCTTTGAAAAACTGGCCGCTTTGGGAACTGTACCTCCGGAAGGGGTTGAACTGTTCAAAGTCATGGTCCGCCTGGGTTTCAATGTCCTGTTTATAGGGCAGGTCAGGGCAGGCAAGACCGTATTTATGCAGACATGGCAGAGGTACGAATGCAGGAATCTGGAAGGACTGGCAATTTCCACAGATCCTGAGACACCATGGCACGAGATAATGCCGGATGCTCCCATAATGCAGATAGTAGCAGACGGGAAAGAACTTGATGATGTGGCAAAGTCCATGCTGAGGGGCGACAACGATTACATCCTTCTCGAAGAAATGCGCGATGCGGATGCTTTTAAGCTTGCTGTTGATATAACTTCTGCCGGAACCAGGAGGACAAAGGCGACTATGCATGCCGGGAGCGCCCAGGATGTGCCGTATAAGATGGCATCGGCCATTACGGCACGCTACGGAGGCAGTGAAAAAAACATGATCGCCCAGATATACAGAAATTTTCACTATGTGTTTGAACTGTGCCAGATGCCGTCAAACAGAGCGAAAAAACTGCTGAATACCATAAGCGAATATAGATATGATCCGGTTTTGGACAGAGTATCGGTCCACGAGATCTGCCGTTACGACCATGAGAGCGGCAGATGGCGCTGGAAATATGACATAGGGGAGGATAAGAGAGAAATGGGAAAACTGCAGCCTGATGAATTTAAAAAAATGGACAAGATGCTTAAAACCCTCGAAAACCGCAATCCTGTCATGGAAAATACGGTGATATATCCCAGATATTACAGCGGAGGAAAAGATAAAGATGTTCATTGAAGGCATTATGCTCTGCATGCTGGCGGCCGGTATCGCCGTATTATACTTTGATGATATCTGCTGTATATGTGAACGGGTCCGGAACAGATATATGATATGGTCAGCAGGCATAAGGGACAGAAAGACAAACATAAAGTACCATGGCAGCGGCGGCAGCAATTCTCTGACAGCAGATCCGACTTATACAGATGACAGCATAGTCAGGCTGCTGTCGGCCACTCTGGGCATAAACGGCAGCAAAGCCAATGTGGTATTTGTCATCATATCTGTTCTGCCTTCACTGATATTTATCTTCGGGATGGCAGATAAACTGCAGGCGGATCTTTTGCTCATCGCTGCACTTGTCATAGGTTTGGCCCCGTATATATGGCTTAGGTTAAGGCTGAGGGCGGTAAGAGCAAGGACATCGGGAGAGGGGTTCATATTACTCACAGAACTCCTGGATAATTATAAGATAAATTATTACAATATCAGAGAAGCAGTAGAAGCAACTGCACTGACGATAAAAGATGCGCCAAACAGCAGAAGGCTCCTGTTCAATTTATCTAAGGGAATGAACATGGCAAGTGACAGCAGTAGCATCAGGAGGTTGCTGAACGATTTCAATTATTCTTTCGGCACATCCTGGGCACGGATACTGACAGACAACATATTTCTCTCGGTTTCATCCGGAATAAGGATAGATGAAGCTCTGGAGGATCTGATACATACTGTCGGCAGAGCAAAAGACCTGGATGAATATATAAAGCGTGAAAACAATGAGGCATCTCTTATCCTGCGGTACCTGGCGCCCGCATGCTACATCCTGACTGTCATCGGCGCCGTAAGGATCTTCGGGCTGACATTGGACGAGTTCATATATTACCAATTTGAGACTTCCGCTGGCGCCGCATGGCTGACAGCTTCGGTGATCATTTACATCTTAACTGTGTTTGCCAAGGAATTTCTTGCCAAAAACGCCTTTGACATATGAGAAAGCAGGTGCAGCATGATAGGAGCATTGTTCATTATAGCTTATGCCGCCGGAGCATGGATGATACTTGAAGAATACATCAAAGAAACATTATGGCATGCTAAGGTACGAAAGACATTGGATGAGGCAGGCAAGAAAATAAAAGTTGTATTTGCATGGCGCAGGAGCAGTTCATCCGATGATGAGCTTTACAAAAGCTGCGTGCTGCTGAAAAATCTCGTTATAGTGACCAAAGACGCAAAGCTTTCTGCTGAGCACATATTTGAAAGGCTGATGGAAAACAGCGGCAGTCTCAGGCCTGTGTACGGCAGGCTCATATCCCTGTACAGGAGCGGCCGGGATGAAGAAGCTTTTAAAGTGCTTGCCGAAACTGTCGGGACAAGGGAAGCAAGGACATTCGGGCTGATCCTGTCCAAACTGGATAAAATGGACCCGGAAGAACTCAGGGAGCAGATGGATATTTTTCAGAGAGATATAACAGAAAAAAAGGTGACGGCGGCCATGAAGCAGGCACAGAGGAACAGCATGGTCATTACTGCCATGTCAGCGCTGTCAGTATTTGCCCTTCTCGTAAATTTTACTGTTGTGGTGATATTCATGAAGAGCATTGATATGATGGGAAGTATATTTTTATAAGAGTATGGAAGCAAGGAGGTCAGCATGAAAAACCTGATAATCATAATAGGTACCATATTGCTTGGGATCGTGATAGTAAACACACTGGTACTGGGCGATGAAAATTCGCTGAAAAGCACTGCGGACCAGATAATGGAGAAAGGATCGGCAGAGATCCTGTCATCTCTGGATTTTGGAAATACAGGCGGAAACGGGGGAGGACAATGAAAGAACTGGTGGTGATTATCGGAACGGTCATCTTGGGTGCATACATATTTAACATGATGACAGGAGACGATGAGGATAGTCTCAGGAATATCTCCGGACAGATAATGGAACGGACCCTGATGGTGATGCAGGAGGACAGGCCATGAAGGAAATGATAACGGCCATAAGTTCGCTGTTCATCTTGTCCATCTTTGTCCTGCAATTTGCAGTGAACCAGAACCTTGCAGTAAAAACTGCCATATCCGGCGCTGAATGCTACCGTTTGGCAGAGGAGGCGGGAGGGGACGGAAAAAACTATGAAGAGACCGTAAAGTGCAGGATGGCAGACATCTGGCAGTGTGACAAAGATGAGGTCTCTGCTTTGATGACAGGCATGGCAGATGGAGGAGGCATGTCATACAGAGTAAGCCTTCCTGTAAAAAATGTCATAGCCTGCGGCCAGCTGTTGGGACTGCCAGAAAAAGAAAACATATGGATCTACGAGACTGAAGGGACAGTAGGATGAAAAACATGCTTATCACTTTCGGACTGGTGATGCTGACAGGCAAACTGCTCTTTTTTCAGTTGACATTGTTTTTTTAATATTATAAAATATTCTAATATAAAAGGGAGTAGCTGGCATCGTAAGGTGTGGTATTTTCGTCAATACGATTATACTTGTTTAATCCGAAAATATCTTAAATAGTGAGACTTTTAACACATATAAATTAAAGTTATATGGTAGAAGTCTTTGTCATTGACTTTCACCGGAAAGGAAGAAAAAACATGCAACACTACTTAAAGACGGTCGAAGAGACATTGTCTGAAGTAAAAGCTACTGCTAACGGACTCAGTTCCAAAGAGGCTGAGGAGCGCCTACAGCGGGATGGAAAGAACAAACTGAAAGAACCTCCAAAGGATTCTTTGCTGAAAAAATTCCTGCTGCAATTCGCTGACCCGATGATCATCATCCTCGTGGTTGCTGCTGTGATATCCGGCGTAACTGCTTTCTATGCACATGAAAGCTTTGCAGATGTCATAATCATACTGGCTGTCGTGCTCATCAACGCCGTGCTCGGCGTATATCAGGAAAGCAAGGCGGAAAAAGCCATAGAAGCCCTGCAGGAAATGGCGGCGGCCACAAGTAAGGTATACAGGGACGGCAAACTGATAACCGTAAAGAGCGAGGATCTTGTCAAGGGCGACATAATCGTTCTCGAAGCGGGAGATGCAGTACCTGCCGACGGAAGGATCATACAGTGCGCCAGCATGAAGATCGAAGAAGCAGCACTTACAGGCGAGAGCGTTCCTGTCGATAAGACCGATCAGCAGCTTTCTCTTGGCGACCAAAAGGAAATACCTCTGGGCGACCGTAAAAATATGATCTATATGGGAAGTACCGTAGTGTACGGGCGCGGAATGGCCGTCATATGCGACACCGGTATGGATACAGAGATGGGTAAGATCGCCGATGCACTTGCTCAGGCAAAAGACGGCAAGACCCCGCTCCAGATCAAACTTTCACAGCTCAGCAAAGTCCTTACGGTACTGGTCCTGGCAATATGCGTTGTGATCTTTGCGGTAAGCCTGCTGAGAGCCGGAGAAATAAACGGAGATGTACTCCTGGATACATTTATGGTTGCCGTGAGCCTGGCCGTTGCAGCCATACCTGAAGGCCTTGCTGCCGTAGTTACCATCGTACTTTCCATTGGCGTTACCAACATGAGCAAGAGGAACGCCATAATCCGTAAACTCACTGCAGTTGAAACACTGGGCTGTGCTCAGATCATCTGCTCTGACAAGACCGGAACCCTGACACAGAACAAGATGACCGTAGTAGACCATTACGGAGATGATGAGATGACGCTGGCCAAGGCAATGGCCCTGTGCTGCGACGCCGTTATAGAACCGGGAGATGATTCTGCTACCGGAGAACCTACCGAATGCGCTCTCGTAAATTATGCCGCCAAGCTGGGAATCGATAAAAAACAGACTGAGGGCATAATGCCTAGAGAGGAAGAAGTTCCGTTTGACAGCGGCAGAAAGATGATGTCTACCCTTCATGCCGACAGCCAATCGGGAAAAGTTATACAATATACCAAAGGCGCACCTGACGAAGTCCTGAAAAAATGTACTTCGATCCTGGATAAAGGTCAGGTAAGGCCGATAACAGAGGATGACAAGAACGCTATACTGGCTGCCAACAAAGATATGGCAGACAGGGCTCTGAGAGTCCTTATGGCTTCTTTCAAGACATACGACAAGATGCCTGAAAAAGTCGATGCAGCGTCCGTTGAAAATGATCTGTGCTTCATAGGCCTTGTAGGAATGATAGACCCGGTAAGACCGGAAGTAAAAGCAGCCATAGAGGAATGCGGCACTGCCGGCATAATACCTGTGATGATAACAGGTGACCATGTTGATACGGCAGCGGCTATAGGTAAGGAACTGGGTATCCTCAAAGATGGAAGAAGAGCCATTACGGGAGCAATGCTCAACGAGATGGACGATGATACATTTGAAAAGGAAATCGAGCATATAGGCGTTTATGCCCGTGTACAGCCTGAACATAAGGTCCGCATCGTAAACATGTGGAAGAAAAAAGGCTATGTAACCGCAATGACAGGAGACGGAGTAAATGACGCTCCTAGCATTAAATCTGCTGACATAGGCGTAGGAATGGGCATCACGGGTACTGATGTTACCAAGAATGTAGCCGATATGGTCCTGGCAGACGACAACTTTGCCACGATAGTCGGTGCTGTGGAAGAAGGAAGAAGGATTTACGATAATATCCGCAAGTCCATACAGTTCCTGCTTGCTTCCAACATGAGTGAGGTAATAACCATCTTTGTGGCGACGATGCTCGGATTCACGATCCTGCAGCCGGTACACCTGCTTTGGATCAACCTTATAACCGACTGCTTCCCGGCCCTTGCCCTGGGCGTTGAAAGACCGGAAGATGACATAATGAAACGCAACCCGAGAAAACCGACCGAAGGCGTATTTGCCGGCGGTATGGGATTCGATATGATATATCAGGGCGTGATCCTTGCAGGACTTACTCTTGCAGCATACTTCATCGGCCACTATATCGAATCGGGGATATGGGAGATCACCACAAGCGAAGACGGCACAACGATGGCTTTCGTAACATTGTCGCTGGCTGAAATATTCCACAGCTTCAATATGCGTTCGCAGAGAGGAAGCCTGTTCCATATCAAGCATCTGAACCCTGCTCTCACATGGGCCGGAATAGCAAGCTTGATAGCAACTGTTCTTGTAATATATGTTCCGTTCCTCCGCGAAGCGTTCGGATTCTCACATATAAGCCTGCAGGAATTCGGCATAGCTATCGTACTTGCTGTACTGATCATTCCTATCGTTGAGATCATCAAGTTCATAGAAAGAAAGACTGCAGCAAAATAATCATATGGTTGTATCTGACCGGCGGTGTCCTGTAAACACCGCCGGTTTTTTCTTTTATATCGGCCTTTTTTGAAATATCAGTTAACAAGGAGTCTTGATTATGATATAATATCCAAGTCGATTGTTAAAAAAATATACAGCGTACCCTTTGCTATGCAATGGGGAGAAAGGAAAAACAATGGGTATCGTCGTAGGAATTGATATCGGGGGAAGCACTACAAAGATAGCAGGATTCAGAGGAGAGCAGATGATGCTGCCGGTGCAGATTTCTGCGGACAGCGCAGTAGCGTCACTGTTCGGAGCCTTTGGAAAGTTTTTATATGATAATGGACTTCAGCTTGAGGATATTTCACAGGTAAATCTTACAGGTGTAGGCTGCAGCTCCATCAAACAGCGGATATACGGACTTCCTACATACAAAGTAGATGAATTTACATCCAATGGTGTAGGCGGAGGATATTTTGCCCAGGGAAAAAAGACATTTATGGTGGTCAGCATGGGTACAGGCACATCCTTTGTCGAAGTAAAAGACGGCATACCGCGCCATCTGGGGGGTATAGGGATAGGAGGAGGCACCATAATGGGCCTTTCAAAGATCATGCTTAACACCAGTGATGCCGAAAAGATCAGAGAACTTGCCTCAGGCGGAGAAGTAGGCAATATTGACCTGCGCATAGGTGATATTTCCAAAAAACCCCTGCCCGGACTTGACCTGCAGATAACCGCCTCAAACTTCGGAAAAGCGTCCTCAAGAGCCAATTGTGAGGACAAAGCAGCAGGTATAGTACATATGGTAATAGAAACCATATGCCAGGCTGCCGTATTGATCGCAAACGGGACCGACATATCGGATTTTGTCCTCATCGGCAACCTCATACATTTTCCTGAATGCTGGAGCGTATGTGAGATGATAAAGACCATGTATCCAGGAGTGAACTTCATAATCCCTGAGGACGGAGAATACGGCACAGCTATTGGTACGGCGCTGGCGGATCAATGCTGCCTTAAACCGGTAGACTGACATATGAAAGACAAGAACTTTTTCCTTTCCGGGTGGGTCCCGGCCATAGGTGCGGCATTGGTGATAATATGTCTGTCGGTTTCTCTGACGGTAATGTTCAGGCCTCTGTATTACTTCGACATAGAGCATCTGCAGATCTCTGAAATCTCAGGATACACGCCTCAGGAATGCAGAGAAAACTACGATGCTCTCATAGATTATAACCTGCTGTTTGGAGATAAAGAACTGGTCTTTCCGGACATGGACATGTCCCGTGAGGGCAGGATACATTTTGAAGAAGTAAAGGACATATTCATCAGCATGCAGATAATATCTGCCGCAGGATTGGCAGCGCTTGCAGCGTGGGTCATCCGGATCAGGAAAAACGGCGCCGGCCGTAACAGGATAATTTGGATGAAATATACAGGATATGTGATACTGACCGTTATCATATTGGCAGCCGGCGCAATGGTCATAGACTGGCAGTGGGCATTTGAAACCATGCACGCCATATTTTTTGACAATGATTACTGGATTTTTGATCCGGATACAGATCCGGTCATAACCATATTGCCGGATATGTTTTTTTACCACTGCGGTATCTTGATAGTGATATTAGCCGCAGTACAGATAGCCGCTTTGCAGCTGACATATAGGAGATTGGCCCATGGCAGGAGAAAAAAACTTTAAGATACTTTTTTTCAGGCATTATGACAGAAAAATCGCAGAAGGTTCCATAACATTCTCAAAGCTTGGGATCAGCAAGGATGAATTCACAAAGCTATGTACAGAAGAAGGCTATGTGCCTGATGAGGAAATGGTCAGAAATCTGTGCACTGTCATGGAACTGTCCGAAGAAGAGACAAAGGAAATGATACTGACAGCAAGCCGCAGATATTGATATCTGCGGCTTTTTAACGGATAAAACTGTCCTGAGAATTTAAAGTGATCAAACATTGAAAAGGAAATGCATTACATCTCCGTCTTTTACCACATAGTCCTTTCCTTCGGATCTTATGAGGCCTTTTTCCTTGGCGGTGGCAAGGTTGCCTCCGCATTCTATCAGTTTGTCGTACGCTATGGTCTCAGCTCTGATAAATCCCTTTTCAAAATCGGAATGGATCTTTCCGGCAGCCTGAGGCGCCTTGGTACCCCGTTTGATGGTCCATGCCCGAACTTCCGGTTCTCCTGCTGTCAGGAAAGAGATAAGGTCCAGAAGGGCATAAGACGCTTTTATCAGCTTATCCAGGCCTGATTCTTCAATGCCAAGTTCCTGCAGGAACAGAGTTTTTTCATCATCATCCAGTTCTGCCATTTCAGCTTCAATCTCGGCGCAGATGACCACCGTCTGAGACTTCTCAGAAGCAGCCAGGTCCCTGACACTGTCCACATAAGGATTAGCCTCTGAGGCGGCTTCTTCTTCGGAAACATTTGCGACATATATGACAGGTTTATACGAGAGCAGATCCAGAGTTTTTACAAAAGCCGCTTCTTCATCGTCAAGATCCATGGCTCTGGCGTTATTTCCTTCTCCGAGCCACTGATATATCCTGTTGAGAAGATCAACTTCAGCCTGAAGTTTCTTGTCGGCTTTTGCTGCCTTGGTTGTTCTTTGGATGCGCCTTTCGAGGATCTCCATGTCAGAAAGCAGGAGCTCAGTGTTTATGGTCTGGATATCTGCTACCGGATCGATCCGTCCGTCAACATGCACTATATTTGGATCATCAAAGCATCTGACCACATGGACTATGGCGTCCACTTCACGGATATGGCCGAGGAATTTGTTGCCGAGGCCTTCGCCCTTGGATGCGCCTTTAACGAGGCCGGCTATATCGCAGAATTCAATGGTCGTATATATGGTTTTTTTTGAGTTATACATCCTGTGGAGGACTTTAAGCCGTTCATCCGGCACTGTGACAACGCCGACATTGGGTTCAATGGTGCAGAACGGATAATTTGCCGCTTCGGCGCCAGCCTTTGTTATGGCATTGAACAAGGTACTTTTGCCCACATTGGGGAGCCCGACGATTCCTAATCTCATAAGATAACTCCTTTATAATCTGTTTTTTATCTGTTTTGTCTTTCTTAAATAAAAGTATAGCGCAATGCATACAGCTATTATGACGAGACTGATGACTTGTGCCTGACGGAGAGGTCCTATCATCAGGCTGTCAGTCCTGAGACCTTCGACGAAGAACCTTTCCACCGAATAAAGTATGCCGTAAAGACAGATGATCTGGCCGTAAAAAGTCCTTCTCCGGCTGGAAAAATACATCAGGAAGATAAAGAGCAGGAAACACCATACAGATTCGTAAAGAAATGTAGGATGATAGCCCACTCCGTCTATTATCTGTGCCCACGGCAGGTCTGTAGGACCTCCATGAGCCTCTTCATTAAAAAAGTTGCCCCATCTGCCTATGGCCTGTGCCAGAGGGATCACAGGAGCCACAAGATCAGTGCCGTTTAAAAAAGAAACCCCGTGTTTTCTGCAAAGAAAGTAGGCAACGATAAAAGAAAGTATGAGGCCGCCGTGGATGGCAAGGCCCCCGCTCCTGATATCGAAGATCTTCATCAGGTCATCCTTATACATATCCCATGTAAAGATGACATAATAAAGGCGTGCGCCGATTATGGCAGAAGGGATCACCGCTATGGTGATGGTCAGTATAAAGTCCTGATCGATGCCGAATTTTGGGGCTCTTATATAAGTGATGGCGACAGCCAGCAGGAACCCAGTTCCGATCAGTACGCCGTACCACATTATATCGATTCCGAATATGGAAAAAGCAATAGGATCCGGTGCAACCATTTCCAAAACTCCTTTTGAATGAATTGACTTAAATAAAGCACCTAAATATTATACAAAAAAAACTACCAAATGTCATCAAAGTTTGGTACTATTTTTATATGAAATATTCAAATGTGATAAGTGCGGAATTTGTCAGCAGACCCAACCGGTTCATTGCAGAGGTTATGGTCGGAGGAGAAAGGGTAAGAGCTCATGTGAAAAATACCGGCAGATGTGCAGAACTGCTGGTCCCCGGTGCGAAGGTATATGTTCAGGATCACAGGGACAGTATGGGAAGCCGGAAGCTTGCCTACAGCCTTATAAGCGTGGAAAAATATCTGCCGGATGGCAGGACTATCATCGTCAATATGGATTCTCAGGCACCCAACAGGGTGGTCAAAGAAGCGCTGGAAGAAGGCCGGCTGAGGCTGCCTGGTCTGGACAGCCTTGAGATCATCAGGCCGGAAAGCCGCTGGGGCGGATCAAGGCTGGATTTTTTTCTCCGTGATGTGCAGGGACGAGAAGCCTATGCAGAAGTCAAAGGAGTCAACCTGGAATCAGAGGGGGTGGCTCTTTTTCCCGATGCGCCTACAGACCGGGGGATAAGACATCTCAATGAACTGATAAATATAAAAGAAAGCGGCAGGCAGGCCTATGTCATATTTATAATACAAATGGCGGGAATAAGATATTTGGCGCCAAATGACATGAGGCACAGAGCATTTGGAGACGCCCTCAGAAATGCGGAGGCAGCCGGAGTAAAGATACTGGCCTTTGACTGTGAGGTGCAGCCGGGAGAAGTAAAGATAAAAAGCCCTGTAAAAACAGTTTTGAGGAGGAACGGCAATGGATGTGAATAGATTTTTTTACGACCTTGACGACATGCTGTCAAAAGGCAAGGCAAAAGAAGCGGTGCAGTATGTAAATGAAGCGATCGGACAAGCAGAGAAAGAACAAGATAAGAGGGCTCTAGTGGCGGTCTATAATGAGGCAGGAGGCCTCTGCAGGGATTTTTCCAGATATGAGGAGGCAGAGAGCTATTATAAGGAAGCTCTGTCGCTTATAGAAGAGATGGGTGCGGCAGAAAGCGAAAGCCATGGCACGACCCTGATAAACTATGGCACTTGTCTTGGAAATAGCGGCAGGTTTGATGAAGCTGCGGAAATGTTTTCCCGTGCGGCTGAAATATTATCAAAGCTCGGCATGGCCAGCGACTACAGGATGGCCGCCTTATATAATAATATGAGCTGGATAGCCCAGGAAAGAGGAGAACTGCAAGATGCAGAGGATTACCTGAACAAGGCTGTTTTCTTGCTGAGGACTGTTGACGACAGCGAAGGGGAACAGGCAGCATCTTATACCAATCTTGCAAATATATACTGGGCGCAGGGAAAGCTGAGCGAAGCAAAGGTCATGCTCATAAAAGCAGTAGATATTTACAAGGAAAAAGAATATTTAAGATCTGAAGGAAGATATGCGGCAGCCATATCCGCATTGGCAAACATATATTTCAGCGAAGGAGACTATATGAGATCTGCTGCCCTGTGCCTTGAGGCAATGGACGAGATAGAAAGAGAATTCGGGCGTAATGACGCATGGAAAGTTGTGGAACAGAATCTCAAAGAAGCTGAAGACAAGATAAGAGAGTAGATCATGTCCGGAGGCGGAAGCATGCGGTATCCTGTACATGCAGATCCAAAGCCGTTCAAAGTCTTATAAATAAAATTTAAAAAAATGTTGACATACACCTGACAATTTGGTAATATATTTCTTGCAGTGATTTCAAATCATTGAGTGTGGCGGTGTAGCTTAGCTGGCTAGAGCGTCCGGTTCATACCCGGAAGGTCGGTGGTTCGACTCCACTCGCCGCTACCATTTTTTATTATACGGGGGCGCTTAGCTCAGCTGGGAGAGCATCTGCCTTACAAGCAGAGGGTCATAGGTTCGAGCCCTATAGCGCCCACCATTTGCGGCCTGGTAGTTCAGTTGGTTAGAATGCCAGCCTGTCACGCTGGAGGTCGACGGTTCGAGCCCGTTCCAGGTCGCCAACTTTTTAACAGTTCCTTCGCTGGTGTGGCTCAACGGTAGAGCAGCTGATTTGTAATCAGCAGGTTGGGGGTTCGATTCCCTCCACCAGCTCCAATAATGTCGAGGGATTCCCGAGTGGCCAAAGGGGGCGGACTGTAAATCCGTTAGCTGAGCTTTCGATGGTTCGAATCCATCTCCCTCGACCATTTAACTCAATAATCATTAACATGCGGAAGTGGCTCAGGGGTAGAGCATCGCCTTGCCAAGGCGAGGGTCGCGAGTTCGAATCTCGTCTTCCGCTCCAATTTTTAATCGTGCGGATGTAGTTCAATGGTAGAACCTCAGCCTTCCAAGCTGATGGCGTGAGTTCGATTCTCATCATCCGCTCCACTATTTTGTGGGCTCATAGCTCAGCTGGATAGAGCAACGGCCTTCTAAGCCGTGTGTCCGGGGTTCGAATCCCTGTGGGCTCACCAATATTTTGGGGTATCGCCAAGCGGTAAGGCACTGGGTTTTGATCCCAGCATTCGTAAGTTCGAATCTTGCTACCCCAGCCAAGCGTGACCCATTAGCTCAGTCGGCAGAGCACTTGACTTTTAATCAAGGTGTCCGGAGTTCGAATCTCCGATGGGTCACCATATCATACCGCGGCGATCATGCAAGTATCGGACATGGAGAGGTGTCCGAGTGGTTTAAGGAGCTGGTCTTGAAAACCAGTGACTCCGCAAGGGGCCGTGGGTTCGAATCCCACCCTCTCCGCCATAGGTAAGCTGGAGAAGTACTCAAGTGGCTGAAGAGGACGGTTTGCTAAACCGTTAGGGTTCATTTTAGGGCCGCATGGGTTCGAATCCCATCTTCTCCGCCATTTATACCATATGAAGGGGTATAGCTCAGTTGGTAGAGCAGTGGTCTCCAAAACCACGTGTCGAGGGTTCGAGTCCTTCTGCCCCTGCCAATTATATATGACTTTCGGGGTGTAGCGCAGTTTGGTAGCGCAACTGGTTTGGGACCAGTGGGCCGCGGGTTCAAATCCTGCCACCCCGACCACATCAAGATGTGGGCCTTTAGCTCAGTTGGTCAGAGCATCCGGCTCATAACCGGCAGGTCCCGGGTTCAAGTCCCTGAAGGCCCACCATATTGTTTAAAATGTATGCCCAGATAGCTCAGTAGGTAGAGCAGGGGACTGAAAATCCCCGTGTCTCTGGTTCGATTCCGGATCTGGGCACCATTTTTTTAAAAAGATAGTCCCTTGCTGACGAATGTCCGAGGGGCTATTTTTATGTGCAAGGGCCGCATCAATAAGGGCGGCCGTTGACATAGAACGAACATTCGATTAAATACAAGGAAGGATCAACACTACGAAAGTAATCGGCATTAACGGCAGTTCATGCAAAGATGGAAACACAGCAATCCTCATCAGCACAGTTTTTGAGGAAATTCATGAGAACGGAATCGGCACAGAGCTTATCCAGCTTCCGGAAGTCAACATCGATCCTTGTAAAATGTGCGAAGTAAGAGGCTGAAAAACAGAAAAGTATAGATCGCTGCAACGGCAGTTTGACGGGGATGCGGAGGTATGACAGGCAGCATCGCCTGGCTTTGTGACCGAACTTAAAATATCCGGTATGGCGAGTACCGGATATTTCTCATATACGGGGCCGCAGGCAATGGATGCGGCTTTAAGACCTTATCATAAGATATCAAAATATACCCATGTAGATATCAGATATGCGGCTGCTGACATTACGCAGGCAAAAGAAATGACCTTTGATTTTATCTTTGACTCCTTGTCAAAAACAGCCATGGATGTTATCCATGATATCACCAGGGTTATGAGTGCTATGACGGTCATCCTGTTGATGATGCCGGCCCAGTTTCTGAGGAGAAAACACAGCAAGGCTATAACAAGGACTGTTATCAGATATTTCAGCCATCCTCCGCGGTTAAAGATCACAGGTATGAGCAGCGCTGCCCATATAATGCCGAGTAAGAGACATTTCAAGATCAGTATTATCAGACTTTCCATATGCAAGTTGCTCCCTTATGTTTGTTTACGATATAGGAACAGTATATAACAAAAGCGCAATGTTTTAAACTGTTTTTTGCCGATGGCGGCAGGGCAGGGCATAAAATGCGTCAAGGCTTATTAAAATGCGTCAAGGCTTATTAAAGACATTGATTTTCTTAGCTTTTTAGAGTAAAATATTTAGAGATATATTTTGCTATCAGGAGGACGATATGGCGCAGTTATACTACAGATACAGCACGATGAACGCAGGCAAATCCATCGAGCTTATCAAGGTCGCATATAACTATGAAGAAAGGGGCAAACATGTTCTGGCTCTCATACCTTCCGTAGACGACCGATACGGTATAGGCGTCATAACATCAAGGATAGGAATACAGAGAGAAGCCATAGTGGTAAATGATGATACAAACATATTGGAACTTTATATAAGAGAAAACGAGAAGCGAAAGATCGACTGTGTTCTCATTGATGAATGCCAGTTCTTAAAAAAACACCATGTTCAGGAACTGGTGGAGATAGTAGACAGCTGCGATGTTCCGGTGCTGGCATACGGCCTTAAAAATGATTTCCGCAACGAGTTGTTTGAAGGGTCATATTATATGCTTGTTTATGCGGATAAGATAGAAGAGATCAAGACCATATGCTGGTGCGGGCGCAAAGCTACCATGGTGGCCAGGGTGATAGACGGAAAAGTTGTCAAGCAGGGCGAACAGGTGGTGATAGGCGGCAATGATATGTATGTTTCACTTTGCAGAAAACATTACAATGATGGACGGTTCAGCGAGAATAAGTAAGTAAAGCGGACAGGAGACGATAACTTTGACAGACAGGACACATAGAAACACATCCATTATCATTATAATAGCTGCATTGATCCTGATATGGGGATTGGCCCTGATGACTGCTGACAAGGCTCAGGCGGCTTCGGTGGGCGTGATAAACATAGACATCGGAGTAAATGTCAGATCCGGTCCGGGTACTGATTATGATATCATCGGAGGGATCTCTTACGGATCTTCGGTGACCATAACAGGACAGAGCGGAAACTGGTACATAATCAATTACAACGGACGGACAGGCTATATAAGCGCAGATTATGTGACCATAAGCTCTGAGGAAGAATTTACCCAGACGACTGCGACTGTAAACAGCTCGATCGGCCTCAATGTGAGATCCGGCCCCGGTACTACATACAGCGTTTTATACACCCTTGATAATGGGACGGTGGTCACAGTCACGGATAAAGAAGGAGACTGGTATAAGATAAGCTATAATGGACAAGCAGGATATGTGAGCGGAGAGTACCTTATACTTGATGAAAACAAAGATTATGTTTACGATGAGGACTTTGAAGCTGCGCTGACTGCTGAAGGTTTTCCGGAAAGCTACAAATATTATCTCAGACAGCTTCATGCCTCACATCCGGAATGGGTTTTCAAGGCGCATGATACAGGCCTGAGCTGGAGTGATGTGATAGCAAAAGAAACAGCAAGCGTATCGACAAATCTCGTACATAAGAGTTCACCTGACTCATGGAAATCCAGTGAACCGGGAGCCGTCGATTCATCGGGGAATTATATAGAATTTGACAGCGGCGGCTGGGTGGCTGCCTCCAAGTCCATAGTGGAATACTACATGGATCCCAGGAATTTCCTTACAGAAGGCGGTATCTTCCAGTTCATGGCTCATTCCTATGACTCTCAGACACAGACCAAGTCCGGACTTCAGCAGCTGGTGGCAGGGACTTTTCTGGCGGATAAATTCCCGGAAGCCGGATATGACACATATTCAGATGTGCTGATCTATGCGGCCCAGCAGTCGGGAGCCAATCCATATGTCCTTGCTTCCATGATACTGGTGGAGCAGGGACGGGGCGGCAGCGGCAACAGCATTTCCGGCAAGGTGAGCGGATATGAGGGATATTACAATTTCTTCAATATCGGCGCATATGCTTCGGGCGGAAGAGATGCGGTGACAAACGGCCTTATTTACGCAAGTTCAGGCACATCGTACAACCGGCCTTGGAATACGAGGGTAAAGTCAATAGTAGGCGGGGCGATATACTACGCAACGAGCTATATAAATAATAATCAGGATACACTGTATCTGAAAAAATTCAATGTGATGAACGGCCTGTCGAGCGTAGCTACCCATCAGTATATGACCAATGTGGCCGGAGCTTCCCAGGAGGCGGCAAACCTTAGACAGGGATATGATCTGGACAACGCCATCACTTTTTACATTCCTGTTTACAGCGGCATGCCTACTGCGGCCTGTCCGGCTCCGGGAAGCGGAAATAACAATTATTTCCTTGACAGCCTGAGCGTATCGGGATACAGCCTGACGCCGGCATTCAGCATGTATACATTTGAATATGAACTTGTGGTGCCAAGCGATACATCATACATCACAGTCAATGCGTCTGCCGACGATTCGGGAGCGACTGTTTCCGGAACAGGCAGGGTGAACCTGACGGGAAATGTTACGGAGGTTGATGTAGTCGTGACTGCTTCCAGCGGCGTGAAGAAAACTTATACCATAACGGTCGCAAGGGAGTCTTCTTCCGGCGGAGCGGATATTACCAGTTCGGAATACACAATAGGCAGTAATATAGCGGGAGTCGATCTTAAAACATCTGTCAGCACATTTAAGTCGAATGTGACCGTGCCCAGCGGATATACGATGAAGATCCTGGATTCTGACGGCAGGGAAGTGACTTCCGGCAATGTGGGTACAGGAATGAGAGCTGTCCTCTACAGCGGCAGCACTGCGGCAAAGAGCCACACCATCGTCATAAAGGGAGATGTGAGCGGTGATGGAAACTGCTCATCGGTGGATGTGCTTTTTGCAAAGAGGTACATAGTAGGTACATATGACCTTACAGGGGCGTATTTCTCTGGAGCCGACATTAACGGAGACGGTAAGATCACTTCGGTGGATGCATTGTTCTTATCTCGTCATGTGATCGGCACATATACAATAACCAACTAAGAAAAGGACTAACTATGAGGAAAAGATTGATCTTGCTGATGGTTATCACTTTGCTGATGATCTCAGCTTTTAATACAGCTACTGTTTTTGGCGCTTCGGCATCCTTTTCGGTCTCAGGAGGAGGCACATATAATGTCGGAGATACGGTGAGGATAACTTATACTTATTCGGGAGCAACCTTTGGGGTAGCGACTACTGTTATAAAGTATGATCCATCTATATTGCAATATCAATCACCACCTTCAGGAGGAGAAGGACCTTCGACTGCTTCTGGAGAAATACGGGTTATTGCAGGAAGTGGGAACCAAAGTTCAACTTTATCCGTTACAGTAACATTCAAAGCTTTGAAAGCAGGGTCGTCGACGATATCCTTTTCACATGATGTTGTTGACTATGACTTTAATCAATTAAGCGTACCGTCAAAATCAACTACCGTAACCGTGACAAACTCCTCATCCTCCGCTTCCGGCAACGCCAATCTGGCTTCCCTCAGCGTATCGGCAGGGACTTTGTCACCGTCATTTTCAGCCTCAAGGACATCATATACGGTAAATGTGGATAATGATGTCACCGTCTGCACCATCAGCGCTACACCGGCCGATTCGGGAGCGTCCATATCAGTCTCAGGATCCATGTATCTGTCGGTGGGGACCAATACAAGAAAAGTAACGGTGACTGCAGAAAACGGGACGACAAAGACATATACGATCACGATCATAAGAAGCGGTGACGGCTCATCTTCTGAAGGAACCGATACCGAGGATCCCAATGGCGGGGACGCTCAAAATCCTGCTGAAGATATCAAGGTAACAGTTGGCGATAAGGAATATATCGTAAACGACACTTTTACAGAAAATGATTTCCCCACAGGATTCACCATGACCATAGCTCAGTATGGAGATCATGAGATACCTGTTATAAAAGATAATGCGCTCAAATACACTCTTGCATTGCTGACAGATCCCGAAACCGGAGACTCAAGATGGTTTTTCTATGACGAAGAAACCGATACTTTTTCAGAACGTGTTGAGATGACAGCAGATGAGGCCATGGAATATGCCAACCTTTTATCGGATTCCGGCAAGCCTGACGGTGGAGAAAAGGGAATGACGGCCTCCGACAAGATCCTCTTTGCAGGACTGGGTGCAACGGTTGCCGCTCTGGCTGTGGCAGTCATGGTATTGCAGGTAAAGATACTGAGAAGAAAGAAACCTCGTAAAGCTCCGCAGATTCCGTACTCACAAGACCAAGACACCCTGGATGACGCTTCGCATGGATCAGGCACAGATCAGATGGGCGAAGATGATAACGGAGAAACCGGTCATGAGAAAGAAGAGCCGGATACTGATCCAGGTGCAGATAATTAGCCGGCCTGGGTAAAACGCCGTAGAAAAGAGCATATTTAAGGGGCTTCCGCCTTGAGCGGAAGCCCCTTTTTACATCTAATGGTCAAGTATGCATAACAGCTTTTTCCCCTGCCAAGTATCTCGGAGATTGAGCTGTTCGTTTATCCTGTTCAAAATGGTACGCTTGTTGAAACTCCAGGGAGGGCTGATGAGGATGGAGCGGGGAGCATCTCCCGTAAGCCTGTGTATCGTTATGTCAGCAGGTATGATCTCAAGACAGCGGACTACCGTATCCACATATGAATCTATGGAGTCAAATGGCATATAATCTTTATATGCTGTTTCCATGGCCGAACCCCTGACTATGTTTAAAAGGTGGAGCTTTATGCCGAAGAGGCCCGGCAGCGAGGATACATATCTTACAGACTGTAGCATCATTTCATCTGTTTCTCCCGGCAGCCCCAGGATAAGATGGACAACATATTTTATGCCAAGATCGGAAAGGGCAGAGACAGCTTTATCAAACACTGAAAGGTCATAACACCTGTTGATTTCCTGTGCTGTTTGGCGGTGTATTGTCTGGAGTCCCAGTTCGATCCACATGAAATGGTCCCGGTTTATCTCGGAAAGCAGGCCGAGGGTTTCCGGCGGCAGACAGTCGGGGCATGTGCCGATGACGAGACCCTCTATCCGTGGATCGTCAAGGACAGAATAAAATTTTTCCCGCAGCAGCGCCGCAGGTCCGTAAGTATTAGTGTGATTCTGAAAATATCCCAGATATTTGGCTTTCGGCCATTTTTCAGACAGGAGGGCGATCTGTTCGTCGATGGAAGATGCAAATTCGCCGGAACCTGAATCTGAACAGAAAGTACATCCGCCTGTGCCCTTGCTGCCATCCCGGTTGGGGCAGGTAAAGCCGCCGTCAATGGCCAGCTTTATGGTCTTCTGGCCGAAATGTTTTTTCAGCCACAGATCGGCCGGAAAAAAGCGGCGGCCCTGAAAATGTTCAGGTATGGAGATATTATTTTTTTTGTTCATATACGCTTTAATCCTTTGAAATGTCAAGGTCTTGTGGTATAATCTAATAGTATTATAAAAAGTCAGATTTGTCAAAGATGACATCATGAGGGATCACCGATGGTAAAAAAGACACAGCCTCAGGCTCAGACATGTACAGGACACAAAGACAACAGAGGGATAATAGGACAGGGTGTTGAAGTAAAAGTCATAAAGAACAGGCTTTTGCTCCATTCCTGCTGCGGCCCATGCAGCACTGCATGCGTGGAAAGGCTCGTGCCGGTCTATAAGGTGACGATATTCTTTTATAATCCAAACATAACAGACAGAGAGGAATACGAGAAGCGAAAACAATCGCAGATCGATTTCATAAAAAAATACAACCAGAAACTGCCCGATGAAGATAAGATAGAATTCATCGAAGGCGAATATATGCCTGAAGAATTCTATGAGGCGGCGCAGGGACTCGAATCAGAACCGGAAGGGGGCTCAAGGTGTACGGAATGTTTCCGGCTCCGTCTAGAAAGAACGGCGCAGGCAGCAATCCGTACAGGTAATCAGCTCTTTGGGACCACCCTGACGGTGAGCCCGCACAAGAGCTACAGCATGGTTTCTGCCATAGGATGTGAAATCGCCAACGCATACGGACTGGAATTCCTCGACATGGATTTCAAGAAGAAAGCAGGGTTCCAGAAAAGCATACAGATGTCCAGGGAATACGGACTGTACAGGCAGAACTATTGCGGATGTGAATTTTCTAAAAAATAATTTGATGACTTGGAGGAACAAAAATGTCATACCTGATATTACCCAAAGACTACAGCCCTGTTATAGACCTGATGGAAAGCCAGAGGGCAATTAAAAAGATCAAAGATTATTTTCAGCAGGAACTGGCATACGGCCTGAGCCTGCGCAGAGTTTCGGCGCCTCTTTTCGTAGACCCAAAGACCGGACTCAACGATAACCTCAACGGCGTTGAAAGGAGAGTATCATTCACCCTTAAAGATATTGACGAAATGGAAGTGGAGGTAGTCCAGTCTCTTGCAAAGTGGAAAAGGATGGCCCTGGGAAAATACGGCATAGAGCCCGGACATGGCATATATACCGATATGAACGCCATCAGAAGAGATGAAGAACTCGACAACCTCCATTCCGTATATGTGGATCAATGGGACTGGGAAAAGGTCATAACAAAAGACCAGAGGACCGAAGCATATCTGAAGGAAACAGTCGTTACCATATACAACTCTCTGAAAAACCTGGGAGATTATGTGAACAGGCTATATAAAGACCTTTATACAGAACTTCCGAACGAGATCTTTTTTGTGACCACTCAGGAACTGGAAGACATGTATCCTGACCTGACTCCAAAGGAAAGAGAAGATGCCGTGACCAAAGATCACAGAGCGGTGTTCATAATGAAAATAGGAGGAAGGCTCAGATCAGGAGAAAAACATGACGGCAGATCTCCTGACTATGATGACTGGGAACTCAACGGCGACATCATACTCTGGAACGATATCCTTGACAGGGCATTTGAGATATCTTCCATGGGCATAAGAGTTGATGCTGATGCCATGGCACGCCAGCTCAAAGCTGAAGGCTGCCAGGAGAGGGCCGAGCTGCCTTTCCAGAAGGCAGTGCTTGAAAACAAACTTCCGTACACCATCGGAGGAGGAATCGGACAGAGCCGTCTGTGCATGTATTTCCTTAGAAAAGCTCATATAGGAGAAGCGCAGGTATCTGTATGGCCTGACGAAATGGTGGAGGCCTGTAAAGCAAACAACATATACCTGCTCTAAAAGATAATGATTTACATAAATGCAGTTGTAGACAATAAGAGCAGATATACAGACAACCTGTTTACTTACAGCGCAGATGAGGATGTAAAGGCCGGAGATCTTGTTTCGGTGCCTTTCGGTCCCCATGATACTGTAAAAAAAGCTATAGTCTGCGGGACGGCCAGCAGGACGGACTGTCCCGCAGATAAGATAAAACCCGTTTTGCAGGTGCTCAGGCCTGCATACCTGACACAGGAGATCGTCAGGACGGCTTTGTGGATGAAACAGCGGTACGGGATCAGATATCACGATGCCTTCAGATGTTTCATTGCAGAGGGAAAGCCTCCAAGACCCGGAAAGGAAAAAGAACCATACAAAGGCATAAGCGGTCATTATGAACGGCCGGAACGGCTTACCGGAGAACAGATGACCGCCGTTTCCAAGATCAGCCGGGCCATCGAAGATGGACGGCAGGAGTCTTTTCTGCTGTATGGGGTTACGGCAAGCGGCAAGACCGAAGTCTATATGGAGGCAATAGATAAAGTCCTGGGCAAAGGCAAGACAGCAATAATGCTGGTGCCGGAAATCTCTCTTACCAAGCAGATAATCCGGGAATTTGCCGGAAGGTTCGGCAAAGATATCATTGCCGTTATGCACAGCAGGCTTACACAGCGGGAACGATATGACGAATGGGAGAGGATAAGAGACGGCAGGGCCAGGATCGTGATAGGAGCAAGGATGGGAGTGTTTGCACCTGTCGAAGATCTGGGCCTTATCATAATGGATGAGGAGCAGGAGCCTAGCTATAAAGCTGACATGACGCCCAAGTATGATACGGTGGATATAGCTTACAAGAGGATATCTTCTTATGACGGAGTCCTTATCCTGGGCAGTGCTACCCCTTCGGTAGTCTCATATTACAGGGCGAAGCAGGGCATATATGAACTGCTGACTCTCAGAGAACGCTTCAACAAGACGCCTCTGCCCCGTGTGGAGATAGCCGATATGCGGCAGGAGCTGAAAACCGGCAATAATACCATATTCAGCCGCAGGCTGTTTGAACTGATGAAAGAGGAACTGGGCAACGGCCGCCAGGTCATCCTGCTGCAGAACAGAAGGGGATATTCAAGCTTCATTTCCTGCCGCGAATGCGGCCATGTGATGAAATGTCCCGAATGCAGTATTTCTCTGACATATCATAAAAACATTGAAAAACTCGTATGCCACTATTGCGGGAGGACCTTTCCTGTGCCGGAAAGATGTCCGGAATGCGGCAGTTCATATATAAAATATTTCGGAATAGGCACTCAGCAAGTTGAGGAGGCGGTAAACAGATACTTTCCTGAAGCCGTTTCAGCCAGACTGGATATAGATGCCATAAAGTCAAGAAAAGATATGGATAAGATCCTGGATGACTTTTCTGACGGAAAAACCGACATACTTGTGGGCACACAGCTTGTTGCCAAAGGACTTGACTTTGATAATGTCGGCGTTGTCGGCATAATAGCCGCCGATACAGGCCTGAACATTCCTGACTACCGGTCTGCAGAAAGGACTTTCCAGCTTGTGACTCAGGCGGCAGGCAGGGCAGGCAGAAGAGATATCCGCGGAGATGTGGTGATCCAGACATATGAACCAGGCAATTATGCTTTGAAAGAAGCGGCTGCCCATGATTATGATGATTTTTTCGACCAGGAGATAAAACTGAGAAAATTCATGGATTATCCGCCTTTTACAGACCTTATAATGGTAAATTTCACATCGGAAGAGGCGGAAAAAGCCTTTGAATGTGCCGACAGGGCCGCAGATTATCTGCGCAGGGCCATGGACGGCCTTCATGGCGGAAAGATCCTGGGACCCAAAAGGTCGATGAGCTTTAAGAGCAAAGATTCGGTCAGGGCATACTTTCTGATAAAATGTCCAAAAGGAGAAAGGAATCAATACATCTTTCACCTGGAAAATTTCAATAAAAAGATAATAAACGAGGGTTTTAAGTGCAATATAGATATTGATGTCAACCCTTACAGCGCATATTAGTAACCGGAGGTAAAAGGATTATGGCCTTAAGACATATCGTAACAGAAGGCGACGAGATACTGAGAAAACATTGCAGGGAAGTCACAGAAGTGACCGAACGGATAAGGCAGACCATGACAGACATGCTCGAAACCATGAGAGCTGAGTTTGGCGTAGGGATAGCGGCTCCGCAGGTGGGGATCATGAGGCGGATGTTTGTAGCTGAACCTGAACCGGGCAGAGTATATTATATGATAAATCCGGTGATCCTTGAACAGAGCGGAAGCCAGGCAGGAGATGAAGGCTGTCTGAGCGTGCCGGGTCTCATAGGCACGGTTGACAGACCGTCCCACATAAAAATAGAAGCCCTTGACCTGGATGGTGTCAGACAGACATATGAATTTGACGACTTTGACGCCAGAGTAATGTGTCACGAGTACGATCATCTTGAAGGTATTTTATATACCGATAAAGCTACCAATGTCAGGGAGGCCATCGAAGAGGCAGACGAGGAAGGCGTACCCTCGGACGAAAAAAAGCAGGATGGGAGTAACTGAGCATGAAAACAGTATTTATGGGAACTCCGGAATTTTCTGCGACCATATTGGATTATCTGTATAAAAGCAGTCACACAGTTGAGCTTGTCATAACTCAGCCTGACAGGGCCAGAGACAGAGGGAAGAAAATACAGGTAACTCCTGTAAAGGAGCTGGCTGCAGGACATGGCACCCCCATCATGCAGCCGGAGAGACTTGGCGGAGATGAAAAGGTAATGGACCGGCTTAAAGACATTGCGCCGGACATCATAATAGTGGCTGCGTATGGCCAGATACTGCCCCAAGAGGTGCTGACACTTCCCAGATTCGGATGTGTCAATGTTCATGCATCCCTTTTGCCTAAGCTCAGAGGAGCTTCACCGATCCAGAGAGCAATAGCTGACGGAGAAGAAAAGACAGGTGTGACCATAATGCAGATGGCCAGGGGCCTGGATACAGGAGATATAATATCCCAGGAAGAAATATCCATAGGCCGGATGAATTCCGGCAGTCTCCACGACGCATTGGCACAGGCAGGAGGAAGGCTGCTGATACAGACATTGAGGTCCATTGAAGACGGTACCGCAGTTTCGGTGCCGCAAGATGAAAGCAAGGCCACATACGCCGGGCTGATCTCCAAAAAAGATGGAAAGCTGGACTTTTCCAGGAGACCGGAGGAGATAGAACGCCTGATAAGGGCGTATGATCCATGGCCGGGAGCTTTCTGCTCCTACAAAGGACAGACAGTAAAAATATGGAAAGCACATCCTGAGGATCGTAACATAGATAAGCCGTCAGGCACGGTCGTGGGGGTATCACCAGAAGGTATTAAAATATCTTGCGGAGGAAAAATACTCGTAATAGAAGAATTACAGGTCCCTGGGAAAAAACGGATGAAGGTCTCGGAATATATCAAAGGCCATGATGTGCCTGAAGGGACCATGTTTGAATGATCGAAGGAGAATAAGGATGACATATGAATTCTCTATGATGCTGTTCCTGGCGGCTATGGTATTTACCCTGATAGCCCAGAGCAGAGTCAGCGGCAGTTTTAAAAAATATTCTCAGGTCAGGAACCAAAGAGGGCTGACAGGCGAAGAAGCTGCCAGAAAAGTGCTGGATGCCAACGGCTTGTCAGATGTGACCATTGAACAGATAAGGGGGAACCTTACAGATCATTACGATCCCCGCACAAGAGTCTTGAGGCTTTCTCAGGGAGTTTATTCCATAGACTCGGTGGCCGCTGTCAGCGTGGCATGCCATGAGGCGGGGCACGCCATACAGCATGCTGTGGGCTATGGGCCGCTCAAGGTAAGGAACAGCATAGTTCCTGCGGTCAATGTGGCATCAAGGCTGAGCTGGATCCTCATCCTCGCAGGGCTCATAATGGTAGCTGCAGAAAATTATATAGGAGATATGCTGTTCAATATAGGAGTCATTTTCTTTCTGGCAGTGATACTTTTCCACGGGATAACTCTGCCAGTTGAGTTTGATGCCAGCAGACGGGCTCTTGAACAGATGGAAGCCACAGGCGTCATATATCAGGACGAAGAAAGAGGCGCAAAAAAAGTACTCTCGGCGGCTGCCATGACATATGTGGCGTCCCTTGCGGTGGCTGTTGCCAACCTTCTCAGGATACTGGCTATCAGAGGAAGAAGAGATTGATGGACCGCAACAGGAAAGCAGCATTTGACATACTTTTGTCTGTAGAAAAAGGAGCTTATTCTAATATAGCCTCCAATAAGATAATAACACAGAGCAGGCCTGATGATCCCCGTTTTGTAAGGGAGCTTGTCCACGGAGTGCTTTCCGGGGAGATATTTCTGGATCATGTCCTTGACCAGCTCATACCCTCCGGTATCAAAAAAGTCAAAGCAAGAGAAAAAATATTGCTCCGCCTTGGACTCTTTCAGATCATAAAGGCTGAGAAAATACCGGATTATGCCGCTGTGGGCCAGACTACGGAAATGGCGAAAAAACTCTGCCGCGGCAGAGATGGCTTCGTCAACGGCGTGCTGCGCGGATATTTAAAGAAACGGGATCAGATGGTGTTTCCCGGCAGAGAAGAAGATCTGCGGGAGTTTCTGAGAGTAAATTACTCATTTCCCCTGTGGATAATAGACCTCTGGACTGAGCAGTTCGGTGCAGATGTCTGCGAAGATATGCTAAAGGCATCAAACTGCAGGCCGGATCTTTCCATCAGGATAAACAGGCTTAAAACAGACAGGAACAGTCTGACAAGAGAGCTGGAGAAAGAGGGCATTGAGGTCAGGCCGGGAAACCTGTCCCCAAGAGCACTGATACTTTTGTCGGGAAAAGGAGTGTTCACAACATCCGCCTACAAAAACGGCAAGTTTTCAGTACAGGATGAAGCGTCGATCTTTGCGGCTGACACCATAGGAGCTCTTCCGGGCGAAAATGTGATCGACATGTGCGCAGCTCCCGGCGGGAAAGCTGCCGCCATGGCAGAAATGATGGAAAACCGGGGCACACTGACTGCCTGCGACATATTTGACCATAAGCTGGAACTGATAAAAGATCAGGCGCAAAGGCTTGGGATTGAAAATATAAAGGTCAGGCTGGCTGACGGTCGCAATGGAGACCCGTCAATGGCGGAAAGCGCTGACAGAGTGCTGGTGGATGCTCCATGCAGCGGTCTGGGCGTCATCAGGAGAAGGCCGGAGATACGGTACAGATCTGCGGAAGGAATATCAGATATAATACAGATACAGAAAATGATCCTGCAAAACGCTTCGTCTTATGTAAAAAAGGGCGGAATGCTCATGTACAGTACCTGTACAGTCAATGATGGGGAAAACAGAAGGCAGATCGAGGCCTTTACAGAGAAAAACAGCAATTTTGAGATAATATATCAGAAACAGTTTTTACCGACGCAGGATGTGGATGGATTCTACATCTGCAAAATGTTGAAAAAGGGGTGACAAGAGGACTTTATGGAAGTTGGGTTCAAGTCTGATAAAGGACTGAAACGAAGTAACAACGAGGATGCCTGTTTCGTTTTTCTGGCAGACAAGGTATATCTTGTAGCCGACGGAGTAGGAGGAGGAAACGCAGGGGAAATAGCCAGCAGGACGGCGGTCAAGGAGATAGCCAATTACATAGAAGATCATCCTCTGGCTGAGGCAACTAACAAATATGCTGTTGTCAATTATCTGCAGGCGTGTCTTGACAAGACCAATGAAGAAATATTTGAAAAAGCCCGGAGATATGAAGAAAACAAAGGCATGGCGACAACGGCGGCCATAGTGTATATCAAAGGCGGAAAGGCATATATCGCCAATGTGGGAGACAGCCGCGTTTACCTGTATAGGAACGGCGAACTTGTACAGCTTACAGAGGATCACACATATGTCAACACCCTGTTAAACGCAGGGATAATTTCCCAGGAGCAGGCAGCTGTAGACGAAAGAAAAAATGTAATAACCAAGGCTCTGGGAGCTGAAGATACGGTTGAACCGGACTTTTTCCAGCTTGAGATCGTCAAGAACGATATACTTATCCTCTGTACCGACGGATTGTATGACGAAGTTGACGAGAGATCCATGAAGACAATTTTGGAAAAAGATATATCAATGTCAGATGTCTGCGCAGAAATGGTAGACGCAGCCAATAAAAACGGAGGGCATGATAATATCACCATAATCAGTATAAAGGTTACGGAGGAAGATGTTGATGAGCAGTAAATTGTTGTTGGGAAGATATGAGATAATAGAAAAAATAGGCGAAGGCGGCATGGCCGTCGTGTATAAGGCAAAGGACCGCCTGCTGAACCGGTATGTGGCCATAAAGATCCTAAGGCCGGAATTTACCAAAGATGAACAGTTCATAGAGAATTTCAGGAAGGAATCTCAGGCTGCAGCAGGACTTTCCCATCCGAACATAGTGAATGTATATGATGTCGGCAGGGAAGGCAATATCAATTTCATAGTAATGGAGCTGATAGACGGAAAGCCTCTCAGCCAGGTCATAGAGGAAAAGGGAAAGCTTGATTATAAAGAAGCTATCAGCATAACGAGGCAGGTGGCTTCTGCTCTGAGCCTTGCCCATAAAAACCAGATAATACATAGGGATGTAAAACCGCACAATATCCTTATCACATCCCAGGGAACTGCAAAACTTGCAGATTTCGGCATAGCAAGAGCTGTCAGCCAGGCAAGCATAGAAGAAGGCGATGACAAGATCATCGGCTCGGTGCATTACTTTTCGCCTGAGCAGGCAAGGGGCGCATATGTAGATGAAAGATCAGACATATATTCCCTCGGCATAGTGTTATATGAAATGCTTACAGGGAAAGTTCCTTTTGACGGAGATAATCCTATAAGCATTGCCCTCATGCATATAAACGATCCTATACCTAAAGTACCGGGAATACCTCCGCAGCTCGAAAAGGTGATCGAAAAAGCCACCGACAAATATCAGACCAACAGATACAAATCTGCTGACGAGCTGATAGATGATCTGGACAATATCGAATTCATCACAAAGGTCATGGGAGGCACGGCCCTGAATACCGATGAAGAAAAAGCCGATGATGAAAGCAACCAGCTTAGTGCAGAAGCCAAGAAGGACCTGATAAGAAATGAGTATCATAATCAGAAGAAAAAGACCGATAAGACGAAGATATTTATCATCGTGGCGGCGGTGATAGTGGTTATTGCAGCCGCCGTAGGATTGGGATTTGCTACCGGCCTGTTTGGAGGAGCGAGTGACGAGATAGAAGTACCTGATTTCAGGGGAAAAACCCTCGAAGAAGCACAGGAAGAAGCTGAAAAGCTGGGCCTTGTCATAGAAGAAGGCGACGAAGTTTACAGTGCAGATCAGGAAGAGGGCCTCATAACTTCACAGACTCCTAGCGTAGGAGCCATGGTAGGCGAAGGTCAGGTGATAACGGTCAATGTGAGCAAAGGCAAGAGAGACGGTGTTGTTCCAAGTATTCTCGGAATGGACTACAAAGAGGCTGAGGAGTATCTCCAGAGTTTCGGCTTTGAGCTTGGCATAGTCAAGACAGTGACCAGCACTCAGCCTGTGGACACCATCGTGAGCCAGTCTGTAGATGCCGGGACCACTGCAGACAGGGGGACTGCGATCGATGTTGAAGTAAGCGACGGACAAGGAAAAGAAATGGGCATAGTACCTCATCTTCTGGGCCTTGATATAGATGATGCAAGGGCATCGATAGAAAGGGAAGGCTTCACTGTCGGATCCATAACTTACGAAGAAAGTAAGACTTATGCTCAGAACCAGGTAATGGAACAGCAGTATCCGCAGGGAACTGAACTTGAAGAAGGCAGCCGCATAGACCTTGTGGTGAGCAAAGGTGCTCCGGCTTCTACCGAAGATCCGGATACTCCGCAGGAACCTGATACGGGTGATGATTCCGGCGGAGATGCGACCCAGTAGGAGGTGTATTGGCTAAGACAGCAGGTGATTATGAAAGGATTGATAGTCAAGGGAATAGGCGGATTTTACTATGTCAGGACTGAAAGCGGCGTAATAGAGGCAAAGGGACGGGGCATATTCAAAAAAGATGGCTTGATCCTGTGCGTTGGCGATGAGGTGGATATTTCCATACTGCCTGAGGATGACAGCAAAGGGGTGATCGAAAAGGTATACCCACGCAAAAATTCTTTTAAACGGCCGCCCATTGCCAATATCGACCTGTTCCTGACGGTCTTTGCCGCAAAAGCGCCTAAACCCAATTTTCCGGTGATCGATAAGTTCCTGATAAATGCCAGGCTTTGTGATATACCGGCGATCGTCTGTGTAAACAAAGCTGATCTTGTCAACGAAAAAGAAATAGAAGCGATCAGAGATATCTACAAAGAGGCATATACTGTTATCGCCGTGAGCGCTGTCACCGGAAAGGGCATTGATGAACTTAAAACACTTCTTTCCGGCAAAAAAACTGCACTTGCAGGGCCGTCCGGCGTAGGAAAATCTTCGATCATCAACGCCATACATCCTCAGGCTTGTATGCAGACAGGAGAGATAAGCCAAAAGACCGCAAGAGGTAAACATACCACAAGACATGTGGAGATATTCGAGATCGACGGCGGCGGCATGATATTTGATACGCCGGGATTCACCTCTTTTGATGCTCCTGAGGCTGACGAAGATAATCTCAGGGAATGCTATCCTGAAATGGATAAGTTCCACGGAAAATGCAGATATGATGACTGCCGCCACCTCAGCGAACCCGGCTGTGCAGTCAGAGAGGCGGTGGAAGAAGGCAGGATAAGTCCCGTGAGATATGGCAACTACAAAGCGTATATGGATGAACTGAAAAATAGAAAAAAATATTGATGATGACAAACGGAAAGGAAACAGACATGACAATACTTGCACCTTCTATTTTATCTGCTGATTTTTCAGCGCTGGGAGACCAGGTTTCTGCTGCCGAAGCCGGCGGTGCAGACCTGCTGCATATAGATGTCATGGACGGGCACTTTGTCCCGAATATCAGTTTCGGCTCGGCAGTTATGAAATCCCTTAACGGAAAGACTGGGCTTCAATATGATGTGCATCTGATGATAGAAGACCCTGACAGGTACATAGAAGATTTTGTGACAGGACAAACAGAATATATAACTGTCCATCAGGAGGCCTGCAGGCACCTGCACAGGACAGTCCAGCACATAAGGTCTGCGGGCGTAAAGGCGGGGGTTGCCATAAACCCGGCGACACCTGTGGAATCCCTCAGCGAAATAGCAGAAGATACAGGTCTGATCCTGATAATGTCTGTAAACCCGGGATTTGGCGGACAAAAGTTCATACACAGTTCTCTCGATAAGATAAGACGCCTGCGGGAAATGCGGGAGGAGAGGGGATATGCTTTCCTCATAGAAGTTGATGGAGGAGTTACTGCTGAAAATGCTAAGGCCATATGTGAAGCCGGCGCTGATATACTTGTGGCAGGCTCTGCCTTGTTCGGTGCCGGAGATATAACGGCAAGAACTAAAATGTTCAAGGATATCATATAGGAAAATAACTTTAAAAGGACTGACAGATATATGCCAGTCCTTTTTTATTACAAACAAGATCATTTTGTCATGGGGCCTGTGGTTCAGCTTGTCTAAGAGTCGTCTCCCGTACTGCCTGAGCCGCCTGAACCCTGATCTTCTCCGCCGCCAGTTTCTCCCGAATCACCGGAGCCGCTGTCACTGCCGGAATCTCCGCTGTCAGACGGCTGATCTTCGTCATCATCCGGCAAGGTAGCAGGCGGGGCGACGATGGTGACGCTCACGCCCGGCTCCGTCGGATAGGAGTCAGGATCCGGATTATGGAGATTGCAGTAATAGTGTGGCAGCTCTGAACCTATATCGCCGACTTTATCGTTGGGTACATACGGCCTCATTATACCTGACTTGGTCTCCGTATCCGTACAGGACGGAGTGGCCAGATATCCGCTGGATGAACATATTTCAACGGTCTGATGCACATTGTCGGACTCTGTAGGCTGTGTGCCTTCTGTGAAATATTCTGTGCGTGTATCGCTGCCGCTGGCGTCAGTAGCCAGAAGGCCGCTCTTTGTATCTATCGTTGCAGATACCACATTGGAAGGCCTGTCGGAATAAGTCCCGGTCTTGGCTCCGTCTATCTGTCCCATTATGCGGCTCCAAAGCCTGGATGCCATATATGAGTCAGAAGTAAGAGACATGTTCACATCGGTACCTATCCACAGGGCTGCGCTGTATGAAGGCGTGAATCCGCAGAACCATATGTCATACATGTCATCTGTGGTACCCGTTTTACCTCCGACCTGAACGCCGGATATGGCTGCCGGGCTTCCTATACCCTCTGTAACGACAGTCCTGAGTATATCGCGCATTATCCATGCCACACCGGCGTCAAGGACTTCTGTTTCTTCAGTCTCGGCTTCAAGCAGGACATCGCCGGTCCTTGTCGTAACGGTAGTATAGCAGGAATAACTCTTGTGTATACCTTCATTTACAAATGTGGAGTAAGCGCTGGCCATTTCCAGAGTCGAAGCTCCGTTGGCCATTCCGCCCATGCCCAGTGCAGAAAGGTTAAGATCGTTGGTGGAACCTTCTCTTACCAATGTTGATATGCCGAACTTTTCAAGGATATCGGCAGAATATTCAACTCCTACCTGGGACAGTATCTTTACAGCGCATACATTGACCGATTGCTGGAGAGCTCGTCTGAAAGTATACAGCCCTCGGTAGCTTCTGTAGGAGTTACGCGGCCATACTTTTCCGTTGATGGTCGTAGGTTCGTCATCGACGATGGATGCTGCAGTAAGGTATGTTCCCCAGAGTTCAGCGCCCTGCTGGTCGAAACCGTTATCCGTAAAGTTAAATGTACTGCCTGCCGCTTCAAGCTCAAAGCTCTTCTGCAGTGCAGCCGAATAGACGGACAGAGGCTTCAGGGACGAACCCGGCTGTCTTGTGCTGGTGGCCCTGTTGTATAATCTACGGCCTGTGGTCTTTCTGCCGCCCACCATGGCTTTTATCTGTCCTGTCTCATTGTCTATGATGGTCATAGCTGCCTGAGGCTGGATCACCCTCTGATTGAGAGTAAACTGGTTGGTGGACATATTTCCGCCTTCTTCTGTGAAGAAAGTAGGATAGTCTTCAAAGAACTGGGCTGAGATCACAAGATTGTTGTCAGCGTCCCTTGATTTGTAGTTCTGAGGTATGTTGATATATCCTCCGGCTATGGAGTATAATACGCCGTCCTCTTTCACATACATGTTTTTGAACTCTACACTGTAGTCTGTCGAACCGTCAGAAAGGGTAGTATCATATATGTTGAGTCTCTTTCCGGCATATATGGTCATGCTGCCATCATCGTTCATGGCATATTCGCCAGAACTCAGGACAAAATATCCGTCGGAATTGATGTAATTGGAATAAGCGTACAAAAGGACGCTTCCGTCATCTCCGAGGATGTTTCCGGCGCTGTCAGTGGAATATCTCGTAGGGGAAGGGAAGTTGGAGTCGTTTCGGAATTCTTCCTCGATCACAGACTGCGCCTGGGAATCCATGGTGGTGTTTATCTGGAGGCCTCCGTTGTATACCAGATCGGTGGCTTCCTCCTGAGTGTAACCGGCTTTTTCCTGAAGGTCAGCGATCACTGTGTCGATCACATAGTCGGCGTAATAATTGGATGAAGTGTTGAGGGCATCGATGTTAGGATTTACTATATCTTTGATCTCAACAGCGCTTGCTTCATCATACTCTTCCTGTGTGATATACCCCTGTTCCAGCATGAGGGAAAGACAGGTTTTCATCCTGTTTGCGCAGGCATCGTTCCACAGATAGGCATATCCGCCGCTCTTCTGGATGAGGTTGGGATCGTCATCGGAAACTTCCTCTGCGGAGACTATTGTGACAAGGGCATAATCAGACGGAGACTGAGGCAGAGCCGCAAGAGCAGCCGCTTCTGCAATGGTCACATCCTCTATGTCCTTGGAAAAATATGCCTGGGAAGCTGTCTGCACTCCGAAACCGCATCCGAAGAATATGGTGTTCAGATATGCTTCAAGGATCTGATCCTTAGACAGTTCACGCTCAAGGATGACCGAGTAATATGCTTCCTTGATCTTACGGCTCAGGGAACGCTCATACATCTCGTCGCCAAGATAAAGATTTCTTGCCAGCTGCTGGGTGATGGTGCTTGTCCCGCTTATCTGGCCGCCGCCGAAGATGGAGTCTTTGATGGCGCCGAAGATCCTGATTATGTTAAATCCGCTATGGGTCCTGAATGTCTTGTCCTCAAGGGCGATAAAAGCGTTCTGTACATGTTCGGGGATCTGGTTTATCTCAACGATGGTCCTGTTCTGATCTCCATATGCCGTATCAATGATCTGGCCTTCATCATCATAAAGTACGGAGCTCTGTGAAAGCATACTGTATATGTTATCAGTCTGTATTTCAGGAGCGCTTATGATGACGGCTGCCACATAGATTATACCTATCAGGGCGATGGCAAGGATGACGCATAAAGCGATCTTTATGATCTTTTTGCGCTTGGCCTTTTTGGGATCGATGGCAGCTTCGCCGCCTTCCATCCTGGCAGCATAAGCTTCAGCACTTTTCTGACTGCGTTTTTTGCCTTTAGATCTTGATCTGCGTGTCCTTTGTGTTTTTGTTTCATCAGTTGTTTCTTTTATTTCATTATGGTCTTTATAGTCGCTCAAATGATCACCTACTTTCTGCCATAATTACAAATCATTATACCATACAATACCATCAAAGTTAAGTGAATTTGAGAGTATTTTACAATGGCTTCATAAAAAACTTGCCATATGGAAAAAAATGGAATAAAATATAAGCGGGATAAGGCTCTTTTGGAACACAAGGAGCAAAATGAGACGAAAGCTATTTACATTTACCGTTGGCATCATACTATCGTTAGGCCTGGCGGACATCCTGGGCGTAATGCCTGATACGGACAGATACAGCCTTATATTCTCCGCAGGAGAGGAATTTGAGGGGACAATATGTTCCGTCGAAAAGAAAGATGAAGGATACAGGCTGACCATAGATGTATATGATGAAGGCAAAAAGACCGGAAGGGCGCTCCTGTCATATTACGGCCATATCCAGGATCCATATTCACTGGTCAGGTGCAGGGGCGTATTCTGTGGTGAATTGCTTGAACCGCAGGGCAGGAGGAACCCCGGCTGCTTTGATTACAGAAAGCATCTGAAAAGCCTCGGAATAAGCGCAGTCGGCACATTGACAGATTATCAGGTGATCAGGGAGCCCCAATATTTCTTTGAAAAATTTGAGCGGTTCCTTTCGGAAAAAAAGGCAGCATATTCCCATAAACTGTCCAAAGGGTCCAGAGGTATAGTGGCCGGAGTCCTGTTCGGAGATGATGGTTATCTGGATGAGGATATTTACGAGGAATTCCGCAATAACGGGACTGCCCATGTGCTGTCTGTAAGCGGGCTGCATATGGGCGTGATCTATTCACTGTTCCGAAAATGTGCCGGGAAAACGATGACAAAGCCGAAACTGGCTGTCCTTGCTGTCATCATGCTGACCATGGGTACCCTGGCAGGATGGGCCATACCTGTTATCAGGGCTGTAGCTTCGATCTCATTGAGTATCTATGCCCAGTATAAGGATAAGAGGTATGATTTTCTGACAGCCACTGCTGCAGTCGCCCTTGTGATGATAGCAGTCAGGCCGCATGTCATATTTAATGCCGGATTCCAGATGTCATTTCTTGCCGTAACAGCCATAGGCTTTTTTATGCCTCATTTCAGCCGTAAAATTCCTGACAGCATAGCCATGATGGTGAGCGCCAACATAGGATTGCTGCCTTATCAGGCATATCAGTTTAATTCAGTGTCCGTAGTGTCTTTTCTGGCGAACATACCTGTAGTATACCTCACAGGTATACTGATGCCCCTGGCCATGGCGGATTTTCTCCTGGATATGGCAGGCGCTGAAATAAGTATCATCAGATCTGCCGTAGAGGCTGTGGCATATGCTGCAGTAAAGGTAAACAGCATGTCTGCACTGGGAGGAGACGGCGCTGCAGATGTGCTCAGCCCGCCCCTGTGGTCGGTGATAATGTTTTATCTGGTGTCATTTTTCATGTCATCTGAGACCTTTTATATACTGACAGCAAGGAAAAAAACAAAGGAGACAGCCGCAATATTTCTTTCCTTTGGCCTTTTTTGCCTTATAACGGCAGCGGCAGCTTATGAAGAAATATCCGGCGCTTCGGTGACATTTGTAGATGTGGGGCAGGGCGACTGCGTGCATATAAGGGCAGGCAGCGTAAATGCGATGATAGACGGAGGCGGGAGCATCAGGTACAATGTGGGAGAGAATATCCTGAAGCCTTATCTCCTGAAAAACGGCGTAAGGACCTTAGATCTGGGGATAGCCACCCATCTTCACACCGATCATTACAAAGGACTGGAAGAATTGTATCAGGAAGGCATGGCGGAAAAGATAGAGACAGGTGTTACAGCCGGGCAGATGTTCAGCCTGTCAGATAAAGTAAAGATCTTGTGCCTGTGGCCCCTTGCAATAAAGGAAGAACAGGATGCAAACGAAAACTGCTCTGTTTTCATGGTGACATACGGAAAATGGAAGATACTCATAACCGGAGATCTTGATGAAAAAGGGGAGAAAGCAATGCTGGAACATTATAAAGGTACAGACATCCTCAAGGCAGATATACTGAAGATAAGCCATCACGGGAGTCCTACAGGTACCTGCGATGAATTTCTTGAAGCCGTTTCACCAAAGATAGGAGTGATACAGGTGGGAAAAAATAATTATGGTCATCCATCGGTGAAAATCATTGAAAAATGTGAGGAAAAAGATATAATGGTATTAAGGAATGACCGGCGGGGCGCCATAGGTTTTGTACTTGGCAAAGACTCCGCAGATTTTTATACTATGATAAATTAGGATGGATCTATGGCTTACAAAATGACAAAGACAGAGCATGCTTACCAGCTATTCCATAAAGATCTGAAAAACGGTGATATTCCGCCAGTAATATTTATGTACGGAGTGGAAGGTTACCTGATCGATTGGGCCGCCGGCGCTTTGGCTGACAAATATGCAGACAAGTCGTCGATGGCAGCGGATTTTTTAAAACTTGACGAAATAGAAAATGTTAACGAGCTGATAGAAGCTTGCGATACATTTTCTATTTTTTCAACTAAGCGGATCATATGGGCAAAGGATTTTCCGCCCCTTTTAAAGAAAAAACCAAAAGGATACGGTAAGGATGAACTGGACAGGCTCAGAGCCTATATGGCAGGACCAAATCCCCAGACGATACTGATCCTGTCATGTGCTGAAGCGGATGATGACATCCCTTTTGTGAAAGAGCTTAAAAAGACAGTCAGATCATATGATTTCTGCCAGCTGGACAGAACACAGATGATAGCTTTTGCCCAGAAAAGATTCAAAGCTGCCGGAGCAGAGATAAAAGACCGCACTCTCAGTTACTTTGTGGATGAAACAGGATACTATAACAAGGAGACCCAATACAGGCTTTATAATCTGATAAACGATATTGAAAAACTGGCGGCATACAGCGGTGGAGAACAGATAACGGAAGAAGATATAGATGCGACCCTCAGGGGGGATCTGGACAGATTCGCCTTTGGCTTTCTGGATGCCCTGACTTCAGGAAAAAAGGACAAGGCCTTCAGGATGTTTCACAACATCATCAAGACAGAAGATGATTTTTACAGGATATACGGGCTTATAGTAAGTCAGTTTGAACTCATGCTTGAAGCCAAAGAACTTCGGGATGAATCCGCAGATATCGACAGGATAGCTTCGATGTTAAAAGCAAATCCTTACAGGCTCAAAAAAGCCATAGTTTTTGCAGAAAGAGCGGGAACGGGCAAGATCAAGGAAATCCTGACCTATCTTTATGAGGTGGACAGGAATATAAAGACAGGGAATATGAAAGGCGATCTTGCGTTAGAATTGATGATCGGGAGGATTTAAAAATGTCAAAACAAGTCAGGGCTGATGGGATCTTGCTCCTTGTCACCTTATGCTGGGGAGTGTCATATCTTTTAATGGATATAAGCCTGACGGATCTGGATCCATTCACTCTTAATTCTTTCAGGTTCCTGGGCGCTTTCGCCATTGCGGCGGCAGTCTCCTGGAAAAGGGTAAAGACGGTGAACCGGCAGACCCTCAAGTACAGCCTTATAGTGGGGATTGCGCTTGTGGTGGTGTATATCGGAGCCACTTTCGGCGTCAAATACACATCCATTTCCAATTCGGGATTTTTATGTGCGTTGACAGTGGTGTTCACGCCTTTTTTTGCATGGCTGCTGTTCAAAAAGAAGCCCGATAAAAAGCTCATGCTGGTGGTGCTGATGTGCTTTATAGGCATCGCACTGCTGACTCTGGGTGATGATTTCTCTATAAATGCAGCCCATCTCAAAGGAGACCTGCTGTGCATAATGTGTGCCGTTGCATATGCGGCGGATCTGGTAATGACGGAAAAAGCCGTAAGCCATGAGGAGGTGGACGCCTATCAGCTTGGCGTATTTCAGCTGGGGGTGGCAGGAGTGATACATCTCATACTTGCTTTTGTCACAGAACAGCCCCATCTGCCACAGACTCCGCAGGTGTGGGGCGCGGTCCTGTTCCTTGCCATATTCTGTACCGGGGTTGCCTTTGTCCTTCAGCCCATAGCCCAGCAATATACTGCAGCGTCCCATGTGGGAGTCATTTTTACACTGGAACCGGTTTTTTCGGCGATCGTAGCGTTTCTGTTCGCGGGAGAGGTACTGACGCCAAAAGCGTATTTTGGAGCCGCGCTGATGCTTGCCAGTATCTTCGTGATGGAAATAGATTTTAAAACATTGCTAAACAGGAACAAACCAAAGGAGGGACAGCAGTGAACAGACTTTTGATAAAGTCTCCCGACATTGTCCAGAAGACCATAGAACGGCTTCACGGAGATTTCGAGAGACGGATAGCGGCAAGTCCGCCGGGACAGTGTCCTGTGGACCTTTCGGCTTCTTTTTTGAGGCTGTGCCATTCCCAAAGCTGCGGAAAGTGTACGCCGTGCCGGGTAGGGCTGGGACAGCTCCAGATCCTTATCGACGACATCCTCAACATGGACACCGAGTCGGATATGGCCGATCTTGAACTGCTGGAAAGGACGGCGGAAGCCATATCTGTTTCAGCAGACTGTGCCATAGGGACAGAAGCTGCCAAAATGATACTCAGGAGTATCAAAGGCTACAAAGATGATTTTGAATCTCACATAAAAAACCACACATGTACAGAGAGTATCAGGAGTGACGCGCAGCCTGTGCCTTGTGTTGCCATGTGTCCGGCCGGAGTCGATGTGCCCGGTTATGTAGCCCTGCTGAAAGCCGGCAGATATGACGATGCAGTGAGGCTCATAAGAAAAGACAATCCTTTCCTTACAGTATGCGCCCTCATATGCGAGCATCCGTGCGAGGCCAGGTGCAGGAGGACGCTGATGGATTCGCCTGTGAACATCAGAGGACTCAAGAGATTCGCCGTGGACAACTGCGGCGATGTTCCGGTCCCGGAAAAGATGGATGATACAGGCAAGAAGATCGCCGTTATCGGAGGAGGCCCTTCGGGACTTTCTGCGGCATATTACCTGTCGATCATGGGACATAAGGTAACCATATTTGAAAAAAGATCCCAGCTGGGCGGCATGCTCAGATATGGCATACCGAACTACAGACTGCCGAGGGAAAGGCTCCAGTGGGATATAGACGCCATACTGTCGACGGGAGTCGAATGTAAGCTTGGCTGCGATATCTCAAGTGCAGAGACCATCGAAGAAATACGGAGCAATTATGACGCTACATATATATCCATAGGTTCCCACAATGCAAAGAGCCTGGGGATACCTGGCGAATATGCCAAAGGGGTCATCGCTGCGGTGGAAATGCTCAGAGCCATCGGCGATGACGCCATGCCTGACTTTAAGGACAAGACGGTGCTGGTCATCGGAGGAGGCAATGTGGCCATGGATGTGGCCAGGACAGCCAAGAGACTGGGAGCCAGCGAAGTCATCATAGTATATCGCCGCCGCAGGGACGATATGACGGCGCTGCCTGATGAGATCGGAGGAGCCATAGCCGAAGGGTGCAAGCTCCTGCAGCTCAAAGCGCCTTCGAGGATAGAAACCGACAAGCAAGGCAGGGTAAAAGCTCTGTGGGTAAAACCCCAGATAGCCGGAAAAGCCGACAAGAGCGGACGGCCTGCTCCAATGGACGCTTCCGCCGATGAGGAGAAGATATCCTGTGACATCATAATTTCGGCAATAGGTCAGGCTACGGACATAGTGTTCTTTGAGGAATACGGCATACCTGTTTTCCGCGGAAATATAAGGGCGGAAAGCAGCAGTGTAGTAGACAAGGTAAGCGGTACATACGCCGGAGGCGATTGTGTGACCGGACCATCAACCGTGATAAAGGCTGTGGCGGCAGGAAAAGTCGCCGCTGCAAATATCGACGCATACCTGGGATTTAACCACGAGATAACCGTAGATGTTGATATCCCGCTGCCAGACCTTGCCGACCATGTGCCTTCCGGTCGTGTGGAGATGAAGGAAAGATACGACAGGCAGAGGGGAAGCGACTTCAACGAAGTGGAATACGGTATGACTTATGAAGAAGCCATGCAGGAGGCAGCAAGGTGCCTGCGCTGTGATTATTACGGCTTTGGTGCGTTCAGAGGAGGGAGGAAGACCAAATGGTAACTTTGAAGATCAACGGACAGCAGGTAAGCGTTCCGGAAAAGACTACCATCATGGAAGCGGCCGAGAAAGTCGGAGTACATATCCCTCATCTGTGCTTTCTCAAGGAAATCAACGAGATAGCCGCCTGCCGCGTTTGTCTTGTTGAACTGGCCGGTATAGACAGATTGGTAACGGCCTGTAACACCGAGTGCAGGAACGGACTGGATGTCATAACCAACAGTCCGCGGCTGCGAAAGATAAGAAGGATGAATGTGGAACTGATCCTTTCAGACCACAAGTCCGAATGTCCAAGCTGCGTCAGGAGCGGAAACTGCACATTGCAGTCAATAGCCAACGATCTTGGACTGCCTATGAACCCGTTTGTTACCAACACTGCGGAAAAAAGCCGCTGGGACAGCAGTCTGCCGCTGATACGGGACGCTTCCAAATGCGTCAAGTGTATGAGGTGCATACAGGTATGTGAAAAGATACAGGGCCTGAACATATGGGACCTGCATGGGACCGGGCCAAGGACGACGGTAGGCGTCAAAGAAAACAAGGCTTTCAGGGATATAGACTGTGCTCTCTGCGGACAGTGCATAACCCACTGCCCTGTGGGAGCATTAAGGGAGAGAGATGACAGAGACAGGCTTAATGATGCCATAGCTGATCCTGACAAGATAATAATCGCTCAGATAGCTCCTGCGGTAAGGACCGCCTGGGGCGAACAGATAGGCCTGAGAGAAGAGGAAAGCACCGTCGGGAAACTGGTCTGCGCCCTTAAAAAGATTGGCATAGATTATGTGTTCGATACCAACTATTCGGCAGATATGACCATAATGGAAGAAGGCAGCGAGTTCCTTGAGAGGTTGCAGCACAGAGAGGACTACAGTTGGCCGATGTTTACTTCCTGCTGTCCCGGATGGATAAGGTTCGTCAAGACCCAGTATCCTGAAATGGTAAAAAATCTTTCCACAGCCAAATCGCCTCAGCAGATGTTCGGCGCCATGGCAAAGACATATATAGCCCATAAGCTGGGGGTAGACCCTTCAAAGGTATTTTCCGTATCGGTGATGCCTTGCGTATCAAAAAAATACGAGAGGACTGTTCCTCAGGTCAATTCAGCAGGCAAAGGCTTCGATGTGGACCTGGTACTGACCACAAGGGAGCTGGACAGGTTCATCAGGAGCGACAGCATCAAGCCGGGAGACCTGACAGATATGCCGTTTGATGATATATTCGGGGAAGGCTCCGGCGCTGCAGTGATCTTCGGGACCACCGGCGGCGTAATGGAAGCGGCTCTCAGGAGCGCATATTTTCTGGCTACAGGTGAAAACCCCAAACCAGATGCATTTAAAAATGTAAGAGGCGAAAAAGGCTGGAAAGAAGAAACTTTCAACATACAGGGCATAACCCTGAAGGTTGCTGTGGCCAGCGGCCTGGCCAATGCCAGGAAACTGATAGAAGCCATAAGAAGGGGAGAAGTGTCTTATGATTTTGTTGAGATAATGGCTTGTCCCGGCGGCTGCGTAGGCGGTGGCGGACAGCCTTATAAGGATGGGCTGGAACTTGCTCCGGAGAGGGGGCAGCAGCTTTATAACCTCGACAAACACAGCAAGATCAGATTTTCCCATGAAAACTCAGCAGTCCAGCTGACATATGAGGAATATCTTGAAAAGCCTCTGTCAGAGAAAGCTCATCATCTTCTCCACACCAGACTTGAGGACTGGTCGCTTGATATGACCAATGAGGAACCTTGAAAGTTAAAAAAATATTAAGAAAGTGCAAAAATACTGAAAATAAATTTGATAATACAGCTAAAAATGTGATAAAATCAATATGAAAGTTATTTCCCCCGGAACTTAAAGCGAAAGGGTGATATTATCGCATAATGAATGAAAAGCTAAAAGAAAAGATCAGAGAATCATTATCAAGCGTTCTGCCCATAACGGTGATCGTCTTGATATTGAGCATCACTTTAGCTCCGATGGAAGTGGGGACGCTCCTGTTGTTCCTGACAGGAGCCCTGCTTCTCATAGTGGGGATGGGGTTTTTCCAGCTGGGAGCTGAAATGGCCATGACGCCCCTTGGACAGGGAGTAGGCGGACGGCTCATCAAGAGCAAGAGCATACCGCTCATAATGCTCATAAGCTTCCTGATGGGAGCAATAATCACCATATCCGAGCCTGATCTGCAGGTTCTTGCCAATCAGGTGGCGGCTATCCCAAATCCTGTCCTTATATGGACCGTGGCTGTGGGAGTCGGGATATTCCTGGTGATTGCAGTGCTCCGAGTCTTGTTCCACATCGGGCTTGCCCACATGCTCATCATTTTTTACATTGCGCTGTTTATACTGTCTTTCTTTTCACCGGACAGTTTTACGGCTGTTGCCTTTGATGCGGGAGGCGTTACCACAGGTCCGATGACAGTTCCTTTTATAATGGCGCTGGGCGTAGGATTTTCCGCTTCACGAAGCGACCCGGACGGTGTGAACGACAGCTTTGGAATGGTGGCCCTGTGCAGTGTGGGGCCCATAATGATGGTGCTGCTCCTTGGCATCTTTTATCATCCGACCGAGGCCATATACGAGTCCATCGTGGTCCCGGAAATAGTTACTACCTATGATGTGGTGAAGCAATTTCTTTCGGCTTTGCCTCAGTATTCCGAAGAGGTGTGCATAAGCATGGCACCGGTGATCTCGGTATTCATCATTTTCCAGATTTTCACCAGAAGTTACAGAAAAAGACAGATATTGAGGATGACAGTGGGATTTGTCTATACTATATTGGGACTTATCCTTTTCCTGACAGGAGTCAACATAGGGTTTGCTCCGGTAGGGAACCTGTTCGGAAGCTCCCTTGGCGGAAGCTCATTTAGCTGGCTGCTCATACCTATAGGAGTTGCCATAGGATACTATATAGTAAAAGCTGAGCCTGCCGTACAGATCCTGAATGAACAGGTGGAGTACATGACAGGAGGGACTGTGTCCCAGAAAATGATGAACATGGCTCTTTCCATCGGCGTGGCCGGAGCTGTGGCCCTGGCGATGGTGAGAGTATTGACGGGGATAAATATATATTGGATCATCATACCCGGATATATTATTTCTCTGGCTCTGTCTAAGATAGTACCGACAGCGTTTGTAGGAATAGCTTTTGACTCAGGCGGCGTAGCCAGCGGACCGATGACTTCAACATTCCTGCTCCCCCTTGCAATGGGCGCCTCTCTGGCGGCAGGAGGAAATGTAGTCACCGATGCCTTCGGCATAGTGGCTCTTGTCGCGATGGCTCCGCTTCTGGCCATACAGATAATGGGACTGATATATGCTCAAAAGGCCAGGAAAGTGGCAGCTGATACCGGTCAACTGCCGGATGATACTGTTGTAGATATAGAGGAGGATTCAGATGTCTGATTTGCAGGACGCAAAGCTGGTATCGCCGAGGATGGTCATATTCATCACTCGTGCCGAGGACCAGACAAACCTTATACATGCTTTTGAATCTCTGCATGTTCCCATGTGCTATCAATGTCTGGGAAAGGGAACTGCCCCGTCGGAGATAATGGATATATTCGGGCTCAGCGGTACAAGCCGTCTGGTGACCATTGGAGTGATGCCAAAATTCATGGCAAAAGAACTGTTTGAAAAGATCACCAGGACCATGCTGATCCATCAGAGAGGCGGGGGTATTGCGCTGACAGTACCCATAACGGGACTGCAATCGCCGATGCTCCATCTTATGAATGATGAAGCGAAAGAAGCATGGAAAAAGCATATTGAAGAAAGGATCAGTAAAGATATGGCTGAGATAAAAAAAGAGTCGGTATATTCCATGATATGGGTATCAGTAAACAGCGGATTCAGTGATGATGTGATCGATGCGGCAAGAGAGGCCGGCGCAAAAGGCGGCACCGTAATGAAAGGACGCCGCAGGAATTCGGCCAAGGTAAGCCAGAATTTCGGTCTGCCGCTTCAGGATGAACAGGATTTTGTGATGATAGTGGTACCTAAGGCAAAAAAGACTCAGGTGATGTCCGCTATATGCAGCCAATGCGGGCTCAACAGCAATGCGCACGGAATAGTCCTTTCAATGCCGGTAGATGAGATAATGGGACTTGAAGAATAACATTAAAAAGACTGCCCGGACCTGTTGCGGTATGGGCAGTCTTTGTTTTATGGCAGCTTTTATCTGTTTTGTGCGGCAAGGCCGTTATCTGCGGCTGATGAGCTCTCTGGCGCTCTGTATGGTTGAATCTGTTATAACAGCGCCGCCAAGCAGGCGGGCTATTTCCATGACTGTTTCATCGGCAGTCAGAGGATCTACAAAGGTATAGGTGCTGCTGTCGTCAGACTCTTTATGTATCCTGAAGTTATGGTCGCCTGCGGCTGCGATCTGCGGAAGATGCGTGATACATATGACCTGATGGGAGCGGGATATCTCCCTGAGCTTGTTTCCTACTATGCTTGCGGTTATGCCGCTTATTCCCGTGTCAATCTCGTCAAAGATCAGCGTAGGGATCTGGTCATAAGAGCTGACGATATTTTTAAAAGCCAGCATTATCCTTGACATTTCACCGCCGGAGACGATCTTGTCCAAAGGTTTCAGCGGCTCGCCCTTGTTGGTGCTCATGAGAAACCTTACCTGGTCAGCACCGTTAGCAGAAGGTTCGTCAAGGGAGGATACCTGTACGGCAACCTTTGAATCGGGAAAATTCAGGTCTATCAGTTCTTTCTGGATAGCCTGTTCAAGCTGGGATGCTTTGATAGTCCTTGCTTCTGTAAGACGGGCGCAGGATTCCAGCAGGGATGATCTGAGGGACTTTAGCTCTTTCATGAGGACGGTCTTTTTTTCATCTGAGTTTTCCGCTTCGTCCAGCCTGGCACGCAGCTCTTCACGATAGCGCAGGACATCATCAATGGTGCCGCCGTATTTCTTCTTGAGATTCTCGATGGTTTCCTGCCGCAATATGGCCATGTCCAGGTCAGCAGGCGAAAATGTCACAGAATCTTTCATATTCCTGAGCTGCCTGCATATGTCTTCAAGCCTGTAATAAAGGTCAGTAAATTCTTCACTCAGGGAAGCCATATCTTTTGAGCAGAAAGAGATCTCTTCAACGGCTTTGACGGCAGATCCAAGCCCATCCATGACAGAAGGGGCTTCCTCATACATGGCATCGTAAGCTGAACCCAGATTTTCGTAGATCTTTTCGCTGTTCTGCAGCAGAGAGATCCTGTCTGCAAGTTCAGAGTCCTCACCCGGCATCAGATCTGCCTTATCGATCTCGTCTGCTTCAAAACGATAAAACTCAAGTTTCCGCTTACTTTCTTTTTCTCCTGACAGCAAAGAGGCAAGGACCCTGCGGCATCTGGAAAATTCATCATAATATCTTGACACCTCTTCTCTGAGACTGTCAGTCTCTTCATGCCTGTATGAATCCAGCATCACAATGTGATATTCCGGGTCAAGGAGAGACTGGTTGTCATATTGACCGTGGATGTCGGCAAGCTTTGAGGCGATCTGGCTGATCCTGCCAAGAGTTACTATCTCGCCGTTGAGCCTGCACAGATTCTTACCGGTGGCAGAAATCTCACGGGTTATCACAAATTCATCATCTCCCAGATAACCGACAAGCTGTATTACAGCTTTGTCTGTTCCCGTCCTTACATAGGAAGAATCGGCTCTGCTTCCCAGGGCGAGACTGATGGCTTCGATCACTATGGATTTACCGGAACCGGTCTCACCGGTTATGATATTCAGGCCATCTTCAAAATCAACATCTATATTTTCAATGGTAGCAAAATTTTTGATACTTATGTGGCTAATCATTTTTTGCCCTCGTATTCAGCATTTCCTTAAAACGGTTTATCACATAAGGAACATTTTCCTCTTTATCCACAAGGAGAAACAGAGTGTTGTCGCCCGCAATACTGCCGATGATGTGTTCCATGCCGCCGCTGTCTATGGCTTCACCGGCTGCAGCAGCACATCCCGACAGAGTCTTTACGACTACGATATTACCTGACGAATCGAAGGAGGTTATAGTTTCGCGGAAAATTTTTGTGAACCTGTCGGAAGTAGGCTGATCCTGAGACTTGGCGGCAGAATATTTGTATTTTCCGTCGGCAGAGAGTACTTTTACAAGCTGAAGCTCCTTTATGTCCCTGGATACGGTGGCCTGAGTCACTTCAAAGCCGCTTTCTCTCAGCAGGGAAGCAAGTTCCTCCTGTGTCCCGATATCTCTTGAACTGATAAGTTCTATGATCTTGTTCTGTCTGGAATAACGCATGGAGATCTCCTTTGCATAATTATAATCTTTAGAGAAATTTTATCATACAGCGGTTTCCTTTGCAAGTGGACAAACGAATGTTTGTGTGTTATAATTTTTTGGAAACAAACACACGAGAGGTTGAAAAATGCGGATTCTCGGCATTGATCCCGGCTATGCCATATTGGGCTGGGGTCTTATAGATGTAAAGGGAAACAGGTTCTCGGTGGTGGATTACGGTTCGATACTGACAGAGGCCTCGGAAGATATGCCTGCACGGCTGCAGGCGCTGTACAGAGGACTTGCGGGGCTCATAGAAAAATACGGACCGGACGAAGCCTCAATAGAAGAACTGTTTTTTAACAATAACGCAAAGACTGCCATTTTGGTGGGAGAAGCCAGAGGCGTAGCAGTCCTTGCCTGTGCAGACGGCGGCCTGCCCATAAGCGAATATACCCCCCTGCAGATAAAGCAGGCTCTTGTAGGATATGGAAGGGCAGATAAAAAACAGGTCCAGTATATGGTAAAGACATTGCTCAATCTTGAAGCGGTGCCAAAGCCTGACGATACCGCCGATGCTCTTGCAGCAGCCATATGCCATGCCCATTCATCGGGCAGGAAAAATTTTTTAAAAAAGGCAGGTAACAGATTTTGATAAGATATGTCAAAGGAACTTACAGCATGAACATAAACGGAGGGATAGTCGCAGAGACCCAGTCAGGCCTGGGCCTTGAGATCTATCTTCCCGTCAATTCACCAATATATAAATACGCAGAGGGCGACACTATCCAGGTGTACACATCGTTCATAGTTAAAGAAGACAGCATGGCCCTCTACGGCTTTCACAACAAGGAAACCCTTGAGCTTTTTGAAAAGCTCATAACTGTGAGCGGTGTAGGGGCAAAAGGAGCGATATCCATCATAGGAACACTGGACGCAGAGAGCCTTAAAAGAGCCATCATCTTTGAAGATGTAAAAGAACTGAGCAGAGCCAACGGCATAGGAAAAAAGACGGCGGAACGGATAATCCTTGAACTTAAAGACAAACTGTCGGATATCGACAAGATCGTGCCTCCTGATACGGCATCTCTTGCGGGCGGCCAGGACACGGACACACGGGCTGAAGCCATAAATGCCCTGATCGCACTGGGATATACCAAAGCAGAAGCGTTCGGTGCAGTTTCTTCTGTAAACGATGAGGGCCTTTCAAGTGAAGAGTATATCAAGAAAGCCCTGAAAAATCTTTTTTAACGGAGATGACTCATGACAACGGATAAGGAAAGGATAACATCCGCTAACCTGAGCCCTGGAGAGGGAACACAGGAAAGGTCTTTAAGACCTCAAAAGCTGGATGACTTTATAGGACAGAAAAACGCAAAGGATAACCTTAAGGTTTTCATCGAAGCTGCGAAGCTGAGAGGAGAGCCCCTTGACCATGTGCTGTTTTACGGGCCGCCGGGACTGGGCAAGACCACACTGGCCGGCATCATAGCCAACGAGATGGGGGTAGACATAAAGATAACCTCCGGGCCTGCCATTGACAGGGCGGGAGATCTGGCGGCCATATTGACCAATCTGGAAGAAAACGATGTGCTTTTTATTGATGAGATACACAGGCTCAACCGTTCAGTGGAAGAGGTCTTATACTCGGCCATGGAGGATTTTGCTCTGGACATACTCATCGGCAAGGGGCCATCGGCAAGATCCATCAGACTGGACCTTTCAAAATTCACCCTGATAGGAGCCACTACCAGAGTAGGGAGCCTGTCAGCACCTCTTCGGGACAGGTTCGGAGTAATGAGCAAATTTGAAATGTATACTCCCGATGAACTGGAAGAGATAATCCGCAGGTCATCCCATATCCTCGGCATAGAGGCAGACGATGAGTCCATCCGTGAGATGGCAGGGAGATCAAGGGGCACTCCCAGGGTGGCAAACAGGATACTCAAGAGGATAAGGGACTTTTCACAGGTGCAGGGCAGCGGTTATATAGACGCTGATATCACAAGAGACGGACTGAAAGCTCTGGACATCGATTCCATGGGACTTGAAAGGCTGGACAGGGAGATCCTGCTTGCGATAATAGAAAGATTCGGAGGCGGGCCTGTGGGTGTAGATACCATAGCTGCTTCCATAGGTGAAGAAAGGGTCACCATAGAGGATGCTTACGAGCCATACCTCCTTCAGATAGGATTTTTGAGCAGGACTCAGAAAGGAAGGATGGCGACGGATCTGGCCTATCAGCATCTTGGCCTTACGCCGCCTGAAAGGGAATAGGAAAGACACATGCACATCAATGATTTTGATTACGATCTGCCCAAGGAACTGATAGCACAGCGGCCTCTTCATGACCGGGACAGGTGCCGTCTCATGGTCCTTGACAGGGATAAAAAGACCATAGAACACAGACAGTTTACAGATATACTGGACTATCTCCGGCCGGGAGACTGTCTGGTGATGAACGATTCCAAGGTGCTTCCAGCCAGGATATATGGCACAAAGGAAAGTACGGGAGCAAAAGTTGAATTTCTCCTTACCAAAAGGATTGAAGGTGATCTGTGGGAGACCATGGTAAGGCCGGGTAAACGGCTCAAGCCGGGAGACCGGGTATCTTTTGCCGATGATGGCAGCTTCAGCGCGGTGATCGAGGGTTACGGCGAAGGGGGGACAAGACACGCCCGGTTCGTGTATGAAGGTATTTTTCTGGAGAGGCTTGAAGAACTTGGACAGATGCCTTTGCCGCCGTATATCCAAAGACCGGAAGATGATGAAGATAAGGATATGTATCAGACGGTCTACTGCAGAGAGGAAGGTTCAGTTGCGGCTCCTACAGCGGGCCTGCATTTTACAGAGGAACTTCTGGATGCTGTAAGGGCAATGGGGGTGAAAACCGTATGGGTCACCCTCCATGTGGGTATCGGTACATTCAGGCCTGTAAAGGTCGAGAACATAGAAGAACATCATATGCATTTTGAAGAATATTCGGTAAGCGATGAAACAGCAGCAAAGATCAATGAGACCAAAGCAGAGGGGGGAAGGGTCATCTGTGTGGGTACCACATCCCTGAGGACCATTGAAAGCGCCGCAGCATTTGATGAAAAAGCGGGCAGAGATCTTGTAAAACCCCAGTCATCATCCACAGGGATATTTATATATCCGGGATATGAGTTTAAGGTCACAGATGGTCTCATCACGAATTTCCATCTGCCCAAATCAACGCTGATGATGCTGGTATCGGCCCTGTATGACAGAGAGGAGATACTGAAAGCATACAGGACTGCCGTAAATGAAAGATACAGATTTTTCAGCTACGGCGATGCGATGATGATAATATGATATATAAAAGGCCAGACGCCTGGATCCTTTTGCGGGGTCCAGGCTTTTACATGCATAAGTGTTCTGACGGGTATGTCCGTGGGATTTTTCCTGATGGGGATAATTGGAGTGCTGCTGTCTCTGGCAAACAGAAAAGAAGGCTGAAAAGGGGCAGCATGCCGCCGTGAAAGCAGGCAAAAGGCCGCCCGTCACTGGGCGGCCTTGTTTATACATGCTATTGCATTGAGGGTTCTTGGATATCCTATATAAGGCAGACACTGGGAGATCACTCTCAATAGATGGTCTTTATCATTGCCCATGTTCATATTTCCTTTGGCATGGGCTGTGAGCTGAGGTTCACAGCCGCCTTGGGCAGCGATGAAACAAAATGTTATAAGCTCCCTTTGTCTCAGATCAAGACCTGTGCGGGTGTAGTAATCACCAAAACAGTTGTCTGCGAGCCACTTGTTGATATGACCTTGTTTCCAGGCTTCCAGCATCTGAGGGCCGAACATGCGGGCCTGGGTTTCATAGCCTTTCCGGAGCCTGTCGTTGTCAGTTGTGGTGGACTGGCCTTCCAGCGGGAGGGCTATTCCTTTTTCCGTAAAGATATCGTTGACTGCGTCCAGGAAAGGCCTGACCCTTCCTATACCCAGATAGGCCGTGGCCTGATATACAACCTCTTTTATCATTACAGGGGTCAGGCCGGCTGTGAGGGCACGGGACACCTGGGATCTGAATTCATCAATTCCCTGGCAGCCGAGCAGTGCGGCGAGAATAGCCAGATGGCGGTCTGCCTCGTCCAGTTTGGCGCTTTCTTCGCTGACCACCTCATCGAAGGCAAAATGTTCAAATAATTGGGCAAATTCAGGATCGGTAACCTTATAATCTCTTGTAATCATCATCTGATACCTCCTCAAGCCATTCATTTTGGGTATTTTCGCCGGGAACTTCGACGGCGATATGGGAGAACCAGCTGTCAGCCTTGGCTCCGTGCCAGTGCTTTACTTCCGGCGGTATTACGATCACAGTGCCGGGCTGGAGACTTACCGCCTCTTTGCCTTCTTCCTGATACCAGCCGCTGCCTGCAGTGCAGATAAGTATCTGTCCGCCGCCTGCAGAGGCATGATGTATATGCCAGTTGTTGCGGCATCCCGGCTCAAATGTGACATTGGCAAGGCCTACAGTCGATTCGCCTGGTCTTGTCAGGGGATTGAGATAGGAATTGCCGGTAAAATACCGGGCAAAAGCGGTGTTTTCGGCTCCGGTACCAAATACATTGATCTTTTCAAAAGCTTCTCTGTCTGAAATTTTCATTTTGTGCCTCCTGTAAATTAAGATGATCAAAGTGAACGACCGAGGTCGTAGGCTTTCTTCATGAACGGTGAGCGTGCTGTCATTGAAACGGTGCTGCAGCCTGTGCCAAGTATCTTGCCTTTTGAGTCAAAGCTAAGGTAACGGCAAAGTGTATCATAATGAGCCTCAAGATCTTTCATGGTCCAGTCATTGGAATCCCATGCAGCGGCAATGAGGGCAGTTTTCACGCCTTTGGATGTCAGACGGCCATTAAAGCTGTAAAACCTGTCTATAACAGCCTTTAACTGGGCAGACATGCCAAAATAATAAAGCGGTGTTACAAAGACGACCATATCTCCGTCTAAAATAAGCTGTTTCAGCTGTGCCATATCATCTTTCTGACAGCAGTCGCCAGCCATGCCGCAGGCATCGCAGCCAAGGCACGGGGCAATATCCGCAGAAGCTGCGTCAAAGACGGTTACATGGTGTCCGGCGTCCTCTGCACCTCGGATAAATTCCCCGGCCAGCATGTTTGATGAACCGTTTTTGTGAGGACTGCTCTCTATCACTGTAATTTTCATTTGTCTCCCTCCTTTAATCTGCGCATGGAATAGCGCAGGTAATCGAGTTTGTCAAGCCGGAGCTGATCTTCATGTATGGCCTTCATAGCCTGCTGCCTCAGGCATTCAAGCATTGCGAGCCGCTTCTGCCCTGAAAGATCTCCCCTTTGTTCAAATTCCATATACTTTTGAACATCGGAAATTGAAAAACCTATGTCACGGAGCGTTACGGCAAGGCAGATGTTTGCCATATCCCTGTCATCAAACTGTAAAGGTGTTTTTTCATTTTGATCTCCGGTAAGTTTCCAGCTCTTGTATTCTTTCAGAAAAGCACATGAAACACCATATCGGCGGCTGACTTCCTCTATATCCATCTATCATACCTCGTAAAAAAAATAGGCGTCCTTTGGGACACCTATATGATAAGCCTCATATGTTAATATGTCTAATGCTTATATTCAATCAGAAATCATACATGAAATGTATTTTTTGGCCAACTGGATAAAAGCGGTTGCCGGACGGGAAAAAAACTGTGCTTTTTTCCATACCAGGACTATCCCTGAACTGATGGGCGGAGAGACCGGTATGAATTTCAGTCTAGGATAGCAGCTGTCCATGCGCAGGGTGATGATATATCCCACATGATTTCTTGCAAGGACCGCCATATTGTACAGGAGGTTTCCTGTAGCAGCAACTTCCATGCGGTCAGCGAGGGCGCCGAACCAGCTTTGGAGCTCATCCCTCAGCAGGCTGCGCTGGGGCAGTATGAGAGGAGTATCTGCAAGGTCAAGGGGAGTTATCTTTTCTTTTGATGCCAGGGGTGAATCTTCGCTTACGATGACGCCCCATTCTTCGCGGAAAGGCGTGCGTATAAAATCATATTTTGAAATATCCACCGGCTCCTGGAGAAGGCCCATGTCCAGGGTGCCGTTTTCAATCCTTTCTTTAATGTCGTCAGCGGTCCCGCTGAACAATTCAAAGGTTACCATTGGGTTTTCAAGACGGAAATCTGCTATAAGCTCCCCGATAAACTGAGAATTCTTGTATTCGCCGCAGCCTATGGAAATCTTCCCCTCAAGCTGTTTGTGTATATTGCTCAGGTCTTCTTTTGTCTTTTCGGAAAGTGAAATGATCTCTTCGGCTCGTCGGCGCAGGAGCATGCCTTCATCGGTAAGAGTTATATGGTGCTTTCCCCGGTGGAAGAGCTTTACACCCAGTTCTTCTTCAAGCCGCATTAGCTGTCTTGAAAGGGTCGGCTGAGTCAGATGGAGCAGTCTGGCCGCTCTGGTGATGTTTTCTTCTCTTGCTGTTGTCAAAAAATATCGTAAAACACGGATTTCCATAGGCGTTCCTTTCTGTCCTCTGTTATACACTGAATTATACCACTGAAGAAAAAACTGTTCAATACTGCTGTAATATGGTATGATAAAAATGAAAAGATTTGGTAACAGCATCGAGGTTACGGGATCGTACCATACGGAATTTTTGATCCCGGCTCAGGCCTGAACGAAAAAGTTTTGGAGAAAACACATAAAGCTATGGAAAAACGATAGATCATAGAATATCATCATTTAACAGGGAGGTACCGGGCTGTGGCTGAGCTGATGGATCTTATGGACAGGTTTATGGAGGAAGTCTTTGACTGGAGAGTTTTCTGCGGTATTGTTGCAGCGATCATCGTATTTATCATTGAGATAAGGCTTACGAGAAATCATAAGCCGGCAAACAGGCGTGCAGAAAAGGCAAAGAAGATGGGCCATGTGATAAAGGCAAAAAGAGTGAAGGCCTGGGATGAAGATACTACCGGATAAAGCGTGGATCCGTGGTTCCATGGCACATATGGCTATCAGGTGGATGGAAAGTCATACGAATACAGATATATGAGCAAGGTATATCCGCCATATGAACTGACTCTTTATTATATAAACGATCCGGGAAAAGCTTTCGTCAATGAAGTTAAAAAGAAAGAACATTCTCTTGCGCTGATAAGCCTGCTCCTGCCGATAGGGGTATTTGTACTGACCGTATTCCTCCTTGGAGCTGTATGATCGCTATTTCACCAGAAAAGAACGCAAACACAGGATAAGATAAAACGGACGGAAATGTTTCATGATTTCCGTCTTTTTTTATCCTGCCATTGAGCACGACATAATCTTTGACGCCTGATTGTTGACATGATTTTTACAGCCGTGGTACAATGAATGGAACTGCCCCAATGGCAGTACATCTATACAAGGAGAAAAACTGATGAAACATGCAGTAACATATGAACTGATAAAAAAAGACAGCATGACGCGCGCCAGGAGAGGAGTGCTCCATACGCCCCATGGGGATATCCAGACTCCGGTGTTCATGCCGGTAGGGACCCAGGCCACGGTCAAGGCCATGAGACCCGAAGAGGTAAAGGAAATGGGGGCGGAGATAATCCTTTCCAACACCTACCACCTGTACCTGCGTCCCGGTCATGAGATCGTACGGGAGGCGGGAGGACTTCACAGATTTATGAACTGGGACAGGGCCATCCTCACCGACAGCGGGGGATTTCAGGTGTTTTCGCTGGGAGCTCTAAGAAAGATAACCGAAGAAGGGGTCAGGTTCAGATCCCATATCGACGGGTCAGCCCACATGATAACCCCGGAAAAGTCCATAGAGATACAGAACGCCCTGGGTTCGGATATAATGATGGCCTTTGACGAATGTGCGCCGTATCCGGCTGACCGGACTTATGTTAAAAATTCACTGGAAAGGACCACCAGATGGCTCAGGCGCTGCAGGGACTTTCATAAAGACTGGGAACGCCAGTCCCTGTTCGGCATAATGCAGGGCGGTATGTACAAGGATCTGCGAAAACAGAGCGCAGAGGAGATCGTGGAACTGGACCTGCCAGGATATGCCATAGGAGGCCTTTCCGTAGGTGAGCCGAAAGAACTGATGCTTGACATAATGGACGACTGCGTCGAGCTGCTGCCCGAAGACAAAGCCAGATATCTCATGGGCGTAGGAACTCCCGACTATCTCTTTGAAGGGGTGGAAAGAGGGGTGGACATGTTCGACTGCGTCCTGCCTACCCGCATAGCAAGGCACGGGCTTGCCATGACTTCCCATGGCCGGGTCAACATCAAAAACGCCAGGTACGAAAGGGACTGGGAGCCCCTTGACCCGGAGTGCGACTGCTACACATGCAGGAACTATTCCAAAGCATATCTGAGGCATCTGTTCAAGGCAGGAGAAATGCTTTCAGCAATGCTCCTTTCAAACCATAATCTTCATTTCCTTGTGAACATGATGAAAAATATAAGGAAAGCCATAGAAGAGGGCCGGTTCACGGAATATAAGAAAGAGTTTTATGATAAATACGGCAGGTTCTGATGGATTTCGGATGCCGGCACAGGCAATGTCACAATATGACTGGCATGTCAACATGAAGGATGAGATCGGAGGTTTACCATAAATGAATATCTGCAAACATAATGACTTCTGCGGCGGCTGTATCTATCAGGGCATGGACTACGGACAGCAGCTCAGGATCAAAGAGGACGAGGTCCTCAGGCTCATGGCTGAAAAAGGCGTTGCGGCCGGAAAGGCCGATCCCATTGAGGGCTGTCCGTCCCAGTACAGATACAGGAACAAGATGGAATACACCTTCGGTGATTTTGAAAAGGGCGGGCCTCTTACCTGCGGCATGCACCGCAAGGGGAATTTCATGTCCATAACCACCGTGGACAGCTGTCAGCTGGTGGATGAGGATTTCAACAGGATCCTTTCGGCGGCGGTGGAACACGCCCGCCGGATGGGCTACAGCTTTTACAACAAAAAAAGCCACAAAGGCCTTTTGCGCAACCTCATAATCCGCAAAGGCGTGCGGACGGGCCAGCTCCTGGTGAACATAGTGACCTCATCGGAAGAAGGCTTCGACGAAGAGGCCTTTGCAAAGACCGTCCTGGATCTTAAACTGGACAATAAGGTAGTGGGGATACTCAGGACTTTCAATGACAGTCTGGCTGACGCCGTCATCAATCAGGCGGGCAGGATCCTCTGGGGCAGCGATCATTACGAGGAAAAGCTCTGCGGGCTTAAATTCAATGTCAGCGCCTTTTCTTTCTTTCAGACCAATGTGGAGGCGGCGGAAAGGCTTTATCTGGAGGCCCTCGCACTCATTGACCGTATCGACGGCAAAAAGGTCTTTGACCTGTACTGCGGCACCGGGACCATAAGCCAGATCATGGCACTCAAAGCAAAAGAAGTCATCGGCATAGAGCTGGTGCAGGAAGCGGCGGAGGCCGCAGCAAAAAACGCCGCTTTAAACGGCCTCGACAACTGCCGGTTCGTGGCAGGCGATGTGTTTGATGTCCTGAGCACCATAGACGATAAGCCTGATGTCATCGTGGTGGACCCGCCGAGGGCGGGCATACAGCAGAAAGCTCTGGACAAGATCTTGGGCTACGGGGTGGAGCAGATATTATATATATCATGCAACCCGAAAACTCTGATGGACAACCTGAGATATATGGAATACTGCGGCTACAGGTGCGACTATCTGAAACCGTTTGATAATTTTCCGTTCACAAAGCATACGGAGACGGTAGTACTGCTTTCCCACAAATAGCCTGACAGCACAATCAGCGTAAAAGTCGAGTTTGGCGAGGAAGAGGGCAAAGTACCGCTTGATAATATCGCTAAAAGAGCCGAGGCATACAAGCCGAAAGAGCGAGTTACCTACAAAATGATAAAGGAATACATAGAAGCTAAATATGGCTTCAAGGTATATACTGCTTATATAGCGGAGGTGAAGAGAAGTTTGGGCTTGCCAATGTATGATGCTCCTAATGCGGTAGGAGAATTGAAACAGCCGAGAAAACATCCGACAGCAGAGAAGGTGGAAGCGATTAAAGACGCTTTGAAACATTTTGAGGTTATCTAAAATTGCGAGCATACCATTAGAAATCGTGGTATGCTCTTTTCGTAGAAATTTTGTGGGAGTAAGATAGATACATTTAAATGGAATTGCAATGGGAGAAAAAGATGAAACATATTTCAGAGATAACGAAGCGAGATATTTTGGACTTATTCCGAAATGGATTGGAAATAAATGAATTTTTTGATACTAAGACAGTTATTTAATATGCTCGTCTTAGTCGGGGCGGTCAAAATGGCAGACCGTGTAGTCCGTGAAACGATGGGCTTGTGATTATGAATTTTTCTGCGTGTAGGTTTGTCAAACATATGTTACACCATAAAGCAGGAAATCATATAAGGTGTC